>CAYQRT010000318.1:0-3833 GCA_964419695.1 uncultured Spirochaetaceae bacterium
TCGGGGCGCGCAGGGCGGCCAGTTCGGCCTCGCGGTCGGCCACCGTTTTCTTGAGCACCGCGATCTCTTTTTGGTACTCCGCCAGGCCCGCGGAGTCGGCGTTCTGCAGGCCGCTCATCTGCCGGCTGAACTCCTCGTCCTTGAGGCGGATGGTCTTCTCCAGCTGGACGGCCGCCTCTCCCGCGGGCGGCACCCGGGGGTAGGCTTTGAGTATTTCCAGGTACACGGCCCCGGCTTTGTCATAGTCGCGGGAGGCGAAAAGATCGTTCCCCTGTTTCAACCGGACGGCGGCGCGGCTTGCGTCGTCCTGCGTCTGGCGGGCCTTCTCCACCTCGTAGCCCGAGGTCTTGATTTCATTCAAAAGGCGCGCCGTGTTCTGGTCCGTGGGGAGGTATTTCAGGGCCTTGCCGAAATCGACCAGGGCCGCTTCGTAGCGGCGGGCGCGGAAATTGGTCGCGGCCGAGGCCAAAGCCGCGGCCACCTGGGTTTTGCGGAAGGTTTCGATTTCCTCCACGCGGTCGCTGAAGTAGCGGTACGATTTGTTTATCTCCGGGATGAGTTCCAGGGCCTGCAGGTAGAGTCCGTCCGCCCGGGTCTTGTTGCCGGCGCGGTAGGCCTCGTCCGCCTGCAGCACCAGCTGGCGGATCGCGGTGATGAGTTTGGCTTCGGCCGCGGCGGCCTGCGTGCTCTGGGCGTCCAGCACAGCGTGCCGTTGGTTGGCGACGACCAGCTGGTCCAGGCTGTCGATGGTGAAGAACTCCACGTCGCGCCGCCGCGCCACTTCGGGCACGGCGATAATGTCGGGTTGGGTGAAGTAGTCCCGCAGGTCCTTGAGGCGGCCGCGCGCCTCGTCGTAGCGCCCGCCGGCGATGTCCGTCTGGATGACCTTGTAGAACCCGACGATCTGGCCGTTGATCAGGTCGAACTTGTCCTTCTGGGCGGCCAGTGAGCGCAGCTGCTGTTCGGCCGCGGCCAGGTTCTCCTCCTGCTTGAGAAGCTCCTTCTGGTAGGCCGCGCTTATATCGCGCCGTTCCTGCTGGATGGTGTCCAGGCGCACGGTATACTGGTTCTTCTGGTCGAGCAGGGCCTGTTCCTTCTGCCTGCGGTCGTTCTCCGCCTCGCCGACGATGCGCGCCATTTCGGCCTGCAGCAGGCGGCGCTGTTCGGCCTCCAGTTCCTTGACCCGCTCCTCCACGTCGGCCGCGGCCGTGCCGGCGGCCACCAGCTTGTCCCGTTCCGATTGCAGCTGGGCCGCGTACTGGTCGCGGATCTGCTGTTCCCGCTCGGCCACGCGGTTGTCCATGTTCTCCTTGAGCGCGTTCAGATCCTCGTTCACCCGCTTCAGATCGCCCTGGGCGTTGAGGATTTCCTGGTCCTTGCGGGCCAGGTCGGCCTGGGCGCGCCGTTTCAGTTCCTCGATGACCGCCTTGCCCGAACCGCTGCCCGCCTTGCTGGCGCCGCTGGCGATGCTCGTCTCCTCGTTCTGGAAGAAGTACCAGCGCACCAGCACGCCGGCGGCCAACGCGGTGAGCAGCACCAGGTTGACCAGAAAGGGAAAGCCCACGCCCTTCTTCTTGGCCTTGATGCGGAAGAGGTCGGGGACGGCCTTGATCTTGCTGGACTGCATGATCTGGTTGATGTTCTCGATGATGTCCTTTTGGTCTTCCTTGGAGATGCCGGATTTCTCGTCAAAGACGATCGCTCCCGCCTCGGCGTTGTTCAACGTGTGGTTGTCGGTGAAAAATTTATTAGCTTTATTATAATGACCAGGCACGGCGGTGTCCTCTTCGTATCCGGAGATTGAACGACATTTTCTTCTATTAAAAGAAATATCGGCGATACGGGGGATAATCTGTATCAGTCAGACCACCACCCTGTCCACCTATTAATTATAGCGATTTTGGGGAAAAACACAAAATTTTCTTGGTGCCCCGCAGATTGCGACTGGCGCCCGGGGAAGGAGGGACGCCCGTCAGGCGCGATGTTCCACCCGCCCGTCGGTATGGCCGATAAACAGGTGGGTGACCGGGTTGGTAAAAACACCCGATTCCACCACCCCGGGTATGGTCTTGAGGTCCCGTTCCAGCGCCGGGGGGTCGTCGATGCGGGGAAAGCGCGTATCCAGGATAAGGTGGCCGTGGTCGGTATAGACCGGGCCGGCGAAGTTGGGGGGCGTGCGCAGGACCGCCTCCCGGGCGCCCAGGGAGAGGAGCTTTTCCCGCACCAGGGAGAGGGCCTCGGGGATGACTTCCACGGGCACGGCGAAGGTGGCGCCCAGGTAGGGCACCAGTTTGTTGTCCGTGGCCACGACCGCGTAGGCCGCGGAGGCGTAGGCGATGATCTTTTCCAGGAGCAGGGCCCCGCCGCCTCCCTTGATGAGCCGGCGCTGGGGATCGATTTCATCGGCGCCGTCGATGGTCAGGTCCAGGCGGTTGCCCAGGGCCGGATCGCCCAGTCCGGTAAGGCGGATACCCAGGCGTTCGCAGTCCAGGCGGGTGTTGTAGCTGGTGGCCACCGCGTGAATGGATTTGATCTTGCCGGATTTCAGATGTTCGGCCAGGCGTTCGGCCACCCAGCAGGCGGTGGAGCCGGTGCCCAGGCCCAGTTTCATGTTGTCCTTGATGAGCGCGTCCGCCGCGGCGAAGGCGATCTCTTTCTTGATGTTCTTTTCCATGCTTCGTCCTATGGTCATTGCTGTGGTATGGAGGTGCGAACCCGAGGCTATATTATTCAGATATCAGGCATTTGTTCAAGGACGGGCGGACTGGTCATCCTGAGCCTGGCGAAGGATGGCTTTTCCCGTGAAGCTATAGTTCCGCAAGGAGCGCGACGGGAGTATGGTGGATTCGGATCGGCGGCGTACCGTGTGGCGGGCGCGGAAGTAGCCCGCCGTTCGCGGGCGTCCTGCGGGCGGACCAGCGCGGGCTAATTGGAAATGTAGTATCCCCGGGCGTTGATAAAAATATCTCCCGGCGGGAGGGACTCTACGGGGAAGACCAGTTCGATCTCCTCACCTTTTTTAAGCTGTACGTAGAGATTGTCGTCGTCTTGCAGCTCCGGCGGACAATTCAAGGGAGAGATCTCACGGCCGTCGATCAACAGAGATAGTGTATTGATATAGGAGATCTCCTCCTTCAACTCACGCACCTGCAGGCGGAGTCGGTGATCGACAATCACCGGCCTTGCCAGTTTGACCACCTGGTGCCGCTCGGCCTTCTTACCGGTAAGATTGCGGATTATTTCGGTGTCTTGTATCCAGCCGCCGCCGTCGTACACAAAAACAAAAGGGCACATACAGCCGTCTTCGTAGATCGAGTTTTGGACGAAAAGCGAATTCTCAAAAACCCCCATGGCGTAGACAAAACCGTCCCGCGCTTCGCCGGTCAGAATAAATTCCAACTGTTTTTCCGGGTCATGGAGGGTTACCGTGAGTTTCCATCCGTCCCGCTGCCACCGCCATTCTCCGGTTTTACGTATTTCTCCCGATTCATCCCTCCGCCATATGGAGTGATCTTCCCTCATATCGTAATTATAGTAGATATCCCCCCGGATATAAAAAGAACAGCACCCCGCCGGGAATTCCGCCCGAATTTTCAATGCTTCCTTTGTGTGGTCCCGCCGCTCGACCGCCGCGTCGAAAAGGAGCCGGCCGATTTCCTTATGATTGCTTTTTCCGGCCAGCAGCGCGGCCGTGTCTCCCTCGCTGTCTTTGGCGGTGAAATCGGCCCCCTGAGATAAGAGAAATTGTACAACGGCCCAGTGTCCTTTGTCGGCGGCGGCCATCAATGGGGTTCTTTTCCAATAATCCCGGCCGTTGATATCGGCGCCTTCAT
>CAYQRT010000319.1:0-3804 GCA_964419695.1 uncultured Spirochaetaceae bacterium
CAGTCAGTCTCCTGCGCGAGGAGTGGCTGAGGAAAGTCTCCCCCACCCTGCTGGGCGACCTGAGGGCGCGCAAGAGCGGCCGCAAGACCCCCATCCGCGGGGAAGGTACGCAGCGTGACTTCACCAACCAGATCAAGATCGGCAGCGAGACCTTCAAGGTCACCCTGATCAAAAACCGGAAGGTGGTGTCTATCCCGGCGGACAAACTGAAATACCTGGGGGAAAAGGCCCCTCCGGATTACATCGCCGCCCTGCGCGACCTGCGCGGGGAGATCCAGTTTGAAAAGTACCTGCTCCTCCACGGAGCCCGGCTGCCCAACATCATCGCCCTCAGCTCCCACATCGACCTCTCCCGGGGGGTGCTCACCCAGTGGCCGGTCAAGCGCAATTTCAACCTGCCGCACAACAAGCGGGAACTGATCCGCACCCTGGACCTGCTCCTCCGTCCGGCCCGCCGCAAGAAACACGAAAAGCACCTGGGCTTTCTCTGCCTCAACTCCGACGGCAAGGGCACCTACTGGTTCACCGCGGAAAAGAACTTCACCAACGCGGTGAGCACCAGCCTCTCCGGCCTGGAGTCATTGGCCGACGAACCCGAGGGCAACCTGGACCATGACTCCATCGCCCACGTCAACCGCCTCTACCGCAAGCTGGACGGGATGATCGGCAAGTAGCGGAATGAAACTTGAGATTCCCGGATCACGTTGAGTCCGGCGCGCCGGCGGGGACGCCCGCTGTGTTCATTTGGCGGTTCATTAAAATTGCACAGGAAGAGACATTCAATGAAAGTATTTACGATATTGAACCATACTCTATTACTCGTTTGTGTTATTTCATGTGTTGGCTGCGAGCATGCTCCTCACATTGGAAAACCGACTGATGATAATTCAGCAATAGCCTACCCCGAATTTACTGATGAAACCGAAGTAATTATCAATGGGTGTGACTCGGATACGATGGAACCGTTTATCACCAAAGACGGCAACTTTTTATTTTTTAACAGCTTGAATGACGGAGTTCATACAAGCCTCTACTATGCCGTAAAAGTGAATGATACTCAGTTCGCTTTTCGGGGTGAAATATCAGGCGTCAACGGGACGGGGCCGCATCTGGACGCGGTGGCAAGCCTGGATGTTCACCATAATTTCTATTTTGTTTCCACCAGAAACTATCCGCGTGTATTTGAAAATTATCAGACGGGCGTATTCGCTCAGGGCGCGGTAACCAATGCGCGATCCGTACCAGGGAATTTTTATATTCGTTCACCCGGCTGGATTATCATGGACGCTGAAATCAGCAGGGATGGAAGTGTGCTCTACTATGTCAATGCGCATTTTACCGGAACCGCATTACCCGATCAATCAAGACTGGGAATAGCGGAGAAAAATGCTTCCGTGTTTAAAAAAATCTCATTATCAGACAATATACTCAGCAATGTAAATGATCCGCGTTATCTTGTGTATGCGCCGGCCATTGCATCAGACGGGAAAGAACTGTATTTCACAAGAATTAAAAAAGGAACATTGACCACCGAAATATGCGTTTCAGTAAGGCTCCGTAATAACGCAGCATTCAGCACGCCGAAGAAAATTGAAATATCGGGAAACAACGTTGAAGCCCCGACCCTGACCGATGACGGGCGAAGATTATATTATCACAAGCAGCTCGGCATCGACGGGAAATATCATATATTCACACAAAAAAGAATATGACGATTCCCTTATGCTTAATGCAGCTTCGGTTTCCCCAATTTTCCGGAACGCACAGATGATTCAGGTTCCGGTTTCCCAATCAACAAAGGATCTGAACTTTCCGTTACGGTACGCGCGTGGAGTTTTTCCAGTGTGTTTTCTGAATACTGAAATGAAGTAGCTGTATGATGAAAACGCAAGATACGTGCTTATTTCCGCAACGCTGAACCGGGTCGAAACAAGCATTTTTTCCGCCGCCTCGATCTTTTTTCTGGTAATGAAGGAACTGATGGTAATACCGGTCTCCGATTTGAAAAGTGAACATAGATAGGTTTTATTAAGCCCGGCTTCCGAAGCACAGTTTTCAAGATAAATTTTTTCATGCACATGGTCATAAATATAATCAATGGTTTTTACGACCGCTTTTGAAAAAACGCTTTTTTTACCCAACGCCTGCATTTTATGGGCAAAGTCAAAGGCGATGTCTTTATGTATCCTGTTTATCTCTTCCTCCGCCTTACAGAGATCGACTTTTTGTATGTAAATATCGCTTAACGTATACGCGGTTTCCGGCGGCATTCCTCCTTCTATGCAGAACCGTGTTATCATCGCGATCGTAATGACAAGATGGTATTTCAAATTACGCATGGTATCGGCGGAAAGGCGTCCCAGTAATTCGCTTCTCAGGGGCAGCATACTGGCTTTAATCTGTTCGATGTCTCCCTTTTTCACCGCAGCGTAAAACTGCATTTCCCGTTCATACGGCAAATGGTAGGTGGAGTACTCTCTCTGAAGGAAAAGTTTATGATTCAGCGTGTGTTCCGTTTTGGATTCTGCCGAAAAATGCGCGCTCATGGATCCCATTATATAGGAAACAGGCACGAAAACAAGAACATATCGTTATATTCCTGAATATATTAATATACCGCTGTAATACCCTGTGCTAATTTTTTATCACATCGCGAACAGGGGGCATGGATGAAGTTAGGAAAAGGCATAAACATCGGGGGCTACCTTTCCCAATGCGAACATACGGACGCGCATTATGCATCATTTATTGATGAAACGGATATCAAGACGATCGCGGAGTGGGGATTCGATCATGTACGGGTTCCGGTGGATTACCTGGTCCTGGAGGACTCCGAAGGAAAGCCAATCACAAAAGGGTATGCACTACTGGAAAGACTGGCCGGTTGGTGCGGACAATATAATCTGGATATGATCATCGACCTGCATAAAGCATATGGGTATGATTTTAACGACGCGGGAAATGAGAAGCAGAATCGTCTTTTCTCATCCAGGGACCTTCAAACCAGATTTATATCATTATGGAAAACAATCGCGGACCGTTTTGGAAACATGGAGCATGTGGCATTCGAGATTCTCAATGAAATTGTCGAGCCAACGTATGCCGAACCCTGGAATACCCTGCTTGATGAATGCGTCTCCGCCATTCGTAACATCACCGCCAATACCTTTATCATTTACGGCGGCGTCCAGTGGAACAGCGCACACTACCTGAAATTTCTAAAAAAGCCGAAACACGGAAACATCCTGTTCTCCTTTCATTTTTACGAACCGCTGGCGTTTACCCATCAAAAGGCGCACTGGGTTCCCGAATTGAATACGGGCGAGAGCGTGCAGTATCCCGAATCCATGGAATATTACAGGGAAAAGTCAGCGGTCCTCGGATCCCGCGCGGAATACATTCTGAATTCGCGCTGCCAACGCATGGGACCGGAGTTCATAGAAGAGTTTTTGTCTGATGCGTTCGAAGTTTCAGAGAACATGAAGGTCAGGCTTTATTGCGGTGAATATGGTGTTATAGATACCGCCCGTCCGGAGGATACTCTCCGCTGGTTTCGTGACGTACACGCCGTACTGGATAAAAACCGGATCGGATATTGCGTCTGGAATTATAAAACCAAAGATTTCGGCCTGTTCGATTCCCATTACGACGGGATCCGCGGAGAACTGTTCAGCGGTAAAGGCGCGGAAAAAAAATAAATTCTGGTAACGAAGGAGAACGGAATGAAAAAGAAAAATCATTGGATTTCATTGCCCGCACTGTTCTTTGGCTTGATGTTGATTTCATGCACCTCCGTACAGAGAA
>CAYQRT010000320.1:0-3801 GCA_964419695.1 uncultured Spirochaetaceae bacterium
GAAGGTCAGGAGTAAAACGAATCTCCTGACCATATCTCTTTCTTCATAAGTAAGAACACTGTTTCCTGTCTAAAAGGAGAGAACCTCGTTTGAAGGTGTTAGTTCCATACCCAGACCACATTGTAGAGGAAATAAGAAAGATTATTGGTAATGAGGCGACAATCGTCCAGCTTGATGGCAACCTGGAGGAAATGTTGGAGATTGACCCCGACATTATCGCATCTGGACGAGTTTCCAACGAGTTTATCCGCGGAGCATCATCACTGAAGATGATACAGACATTTGGAGCCGGAATTGACAAAATCGGACGAGATGCGGCGATAGAACGTGAGGATCTCATTGTCTGTAATAATCATACTAATGCAGAAGAAGTAGCAGAATACACGATGATGCTATTACTTGCAACTGCAAAGCATATTCGTCATTCTGATTCCAATATTAGACAAGGGAACTGGAAATTTGCTTGGGGTGGTCCACTACCAAATATCGAACTCAGAAACAAGACCTGCTTAATCGTTGGACTAGGAAATATCGGAACTGAAGTGGCCAAGCGATTAAAGGGATTCAATCTACAAATTTATGCAGCTACAAGGTCAGGAGAAGTAAAAACTTCGGGACTTGTTGATCGTGTTGTATGTGTCGAAGATATAATTGAGGTACTTCCTATCGTTGATTTTATTATTCTCTCTCTTCCGCTTACACCAAATTCGAAGGGTCTAGTAGATAGCACATTCTTGAAAGCAATGAAGAGCAATGCAATCCTTGTCAATATCTCTAGAGGTCAGATAATTGATGAAGAAGCATTGTACATTGCACTGAAAGAGAATCAAATTGGAGGAGCGGCGCTTGACGTTTGGTGGGATTATCCTGCCAAGTGGGGTGGCTCTGGTAAGATGCCATCAGAAAAATTTCCTTTCCATGAACTTGACAATGTTCTTCTATCTCCTCATCGTGCAGCATATTCAGAGAATATAATGAATGACCAGACAATTTTCGTTGCTGAGAATATTCTCCGTTATATCAGAGGAGAGAAGCCTCAAAATCAGGTAGATATGAAGCTTGGATACTGATTCGCGCTCTTTTTTATTTTCATAGGGGGTTTTTCAATGGTAATATGCTACAATTCATTGCATAAGGATTCTAGGAATTCTTGTATTTAGCATAGGGAGGCAGATTCCGATTCCTCAAACAGTCCGAGAGTCAAACTTTTAGGGCAACAGCTAGACGACACAAGAAGTTGCCAATCAGGGGTAGAAGCATTGAGCATTGAGAACATTTCTGACATTCCCGGCGTAGGCGATAAAGTCCGACAGGCACTAATAGAGCACTTCGGAAGTGACCCTGTAGCTCTAAAGGTGATACTGGATTCCAGAGTAGATCTTGTCGCAGCAGTACCTAGTATTGGTGCAAGGCAGGCCGTCAACATTGTCAAAGCAGCCTACGAAATCCAATTTGGCGCAAGCTCCAATATGATTCTAAGAAGTGCTGATGTACGGAAGATATTCGATCAAGTTCTTGATATTATCCGCGGGTATGCTAATACTGGGTATGCCAAGGATAAGTTGTTTCTGTATTTTCCGCTGCCGCCGGAACGAATTGATGAGATTCAGAAACGACAGATTTACTTTGCAGATGCAATGACTATGTCCAACCAGCTCTCAGATGAACAAAAAACTACCCTTCGAACCAATCTGAGCCAAGTACGTAGTTTGTATCGAAAAATCAAGCCCCGCAGGATAGAGGGCAGGGTTATCATTACGAACGATGAGAAGGTATTCGACACTCTGATACGAGAGGGAGCCGACAGATGGTGTCCTGTATATGTCCTATCTGAAGGCGAGAATGCAAAAGATTATGCTCAGGGATACGACCTTGTATTCTATATCTCTCCCTTTGGCGCATATGACGAATCGGTCGATATGCTTGATAATGTGGAAATCTTGGGTAAGGACTGGAGCATTGCTGATGTCCTTCCAGAACAGACAATTGGATTCTATTCACGCAACTATAGGGTGGTTGATGCAGCCTGCAAACTGACTGATGAATTTGGAAAAATACCCACCAATGACTCGGTTAATAATTTTGCAAAGGACCTGGATTCTGAACAGCTGACGAAAGTCAAAGAGATTCTTCAGAATCTCAATGAGGACGGAGACATTACGGAAGGGGTTGACCCAGAACTCGACCGTTACAGAAAGGCAGTAAAGACATTTCCAACTGCTGTTGCAGAAATGGAATCATGGCTCAATGATGAAATAACAAAACGGATAATCAAGAGTCAGATCACACTAGGGGGCCAACAGATAATCAGTATTCTTCAATCCGCCGATATGGACGGCGTTGAAAGCGGCTCCATGAGGAATATGCTCCCTGCAGAAATCATAGAGACCTTCACCAGTACTATCCAAAATGCCGAGGATAAACTGGTTCAAGACCTTGGACTATCCGCACGCGAGGCTGACTGGGCCACCGGTGTGATTAGCGAGGAGATTGCATTGCCAGTGAAACTTGTACCGACTCAGGTCAATGATTTAGAGGATAAACTTCGCAGGAAATTTGCTGACAAGCAATTCAAGACCATCAAGAAGTTCGCAGGAAATCTGGAAAAACTGCGTGAATCAGTCACAAAGGCTGTTCAAACCTTGCTAGAATTCGATCTATTTCTTGCAGTTGGACTCTTCTCAACTGACTACAACCTGAAAACCCCTGATATATCACTTGATTACTCCGGTATTGGAGTGGAGAAGGCGACGAACATCTTCTTGGTGGAAAGCATGTTGAAAGGGCGTCACGGTAAAGTAGAACCAATTGACTATGTGATTGGAATTACTCCTATTCATCCTGCAGGAACCAATGGTGAGAACTGTGCATTGCTATCAGGCGCCAATAGTGGTGGAAAGACTACCACAATACAGACTCTCGCTCAGGTAGCGACTCTGGCACAAGCAGGTTTTCCCGTGCCTGCAGAGATAGCACACCTTCGTGCATTTGAAGAAATTTACTTCTTCTACAAGAGCAGAGGAATGGTAAGTGCGGGAGCATTTGAGACGACCCTCAAGCAATTTGCCGATATAGTGGTGTCAGAAAAGGCAAAGCTCACCCTATTCGATGAAGTAGAGGCAATAACAGAACCTGGTAGTGCTGCGAATGTAATTGCAGGTCTCATCGAAATCCTTCAACGAGATACTAATAGCTGTACCGTTATTTGTAGCCACCTTGCAAAAGAGATACAAGATGTGACAAAGGTTCCTGTTCGTATCGATGGAATCGAGGCTCGCGGCTTGGATGAGAATCTGGATCTCATTGTGGACAGAACGCCAAAATTCGGCATTTTAGCTAGAAGCACTCCCGAGCTCATCGTTGAACGATTGTCAAAATTATCTAGAGGAAAGAAGAAAGAAGTATACGACAAAATACTTGAGAATCTCAGCACAGAGAGGAAGAGCTGAACCTCTCAAGGATGTACTTCCAATGAAGGTTTTAGTCTTTGGGGACACCCATATTCCAAGTAGAAGGGATTCGATACCTTATGACTTCTTCAATCATATCAAGAAGACAGAGTATGATTTGGCCTTAATTACTGGAGATTTAGTGCGTGAGCAGGAAATGCGAACAGCCCTTCCACCTTTGCCCAGGAGCTTTATTGTCCGCGGGAATATGGATTACTCGACCAGCGCTCATAATTTCCACGAACAAATCCAGATAGAATCATTTGATGTTCTTCTTCTTCACGGTACACAGATTCGTCCTCGTGGGGATATTCGCCAGCTATGGGAAGTGGCGAATAATATCGGGGCTCAT
>CAYQRT010000321.1:0-3766 GCA_964419695.1 uncultured Spirochaetaceae bacterium
TCTTTCACTTGTAGTTCTCTCATTCGCTTTATGCGCCTGTGTGACTCCCGCCGGGGATCCTCAACCGTACGTATCGCCCGGGGGACCATATGAGATAACCACCGCCACCACGACTTTGACTGATCCGTCACGCGGGTGGCATGACGGACCATTGCTCCCCGCCAATTATGTGGCTGCCAGGGATATTCCCATTAAAATCTATTCTCCCGTCGCGTCGCAGTCCGGTCCTTTTCCACTGGTAATGGTCTCCCACGGGCTGGGCGGCAATGCCGATATCACCATCGCGTATATGTCCGAAACCCTGGCGGCACATGGCGATATCGTGGTCGCCGTCCAACATCACCGGTCCGATGCGGACTACCTGAATGCCCACGGCTCAGTCGCATTGCTTGCCGCAGCCAGTGAGGAGGAGACTCGTCTGCTTCGCCCCGGAGATATTATATTCGTTCTGGACCGGATCGAGGCCGGCGCCACGGGCATCGCCCTGCTTGATCCCGCCCGGCTTGATCTCACCCGGATCGGCATGGCGGGCCACTCGTTCGGCGCCTGGACCACGCTCTCCTGTCTGGGCCAGACCTTCGACGGCGGCACGGACATGGCCGATCCCCGCATCGCCTGCGGCGTCGCCTATTCTCCGCAGGGCCCCGGCACCCTGGGGCTGGCGGACGATTCCTGGGATACTCTCACAGAACCGACTCTTACCATGCACGGCACTGAGGACACGGCCCCCGGTACGAATGATCCGGAGGAAAGGCGCATTCCGTTCGACAGCATGCCGGCCACGGGAAGCAAGTACCACGCTACATTGGATGGCGCACAGCATGAGGATTTCGGCAATATCCAGGACGGGTTCTACCACGATTGGATCGAGCAGATGACCATGGCCTTCTTCGACGCGAATCTGAAGGACGAATCACCCGCCCTCGACTGGCTCAATGCCGGGACCATCAAAGACCTCACCGGGTATGTGCACCTGGAACGGAAGTAGAGCGGATATAGGCGCTTACTGGCTCTTACGTAACCATTGATTTCCAGATTTTATTCCGCTTAGTGGGTATATCCCCTCTTTCGCTTGCATGTTTATTCTTTCCTGGGTATATTGCTTGATGTCAAGAAAAACGGCAATGAATTGCCGTTTGTCCGTATTTGTTGGCTGTTGGCCGGTAACGGCGACAGTGCTACACTCAGGTTATAAATCCCCCAAGGGAAAATCACTGTTCAGGAAGAGTATATGTGCGGTATTGTCGGTGTCTTTGATCTGAAAGTGGAAGCGGAGCAGCTACGGCCCCAGGTGCTGGAAATGTCCCGGAAACTCCGCCATCGCGGCCCGGACTGGTCCGGGATTTTTTCCTGCGACCATGCAATCCTGGCCCACGAGCGTCTGTCCATCGTGGACCCCCAGTCGGGCAAGCAGCCCCTCTACAGCCCGGACGGCAGCCTGGTCCTGGCCGTGAACGGAGAAATTTACAACCACCAGGACATCCGCCAACGCTACAAAGACACCTACCACTTTTTGACTCAGAGCGATTGCGAAGTCATCCTGCCCCTCTTCCGCGACAAGGGGAAAGACTTCATCGAAGATTTGAACGGTATCTTCGCCTTTGCCGTGTACGACAAGGTGAAGAACCGCTACCTGATCGCCCGCGACCACATGGGGATCATCCCCCTCTATATGGGGTGGGATGAGCACGGCAATTTTTACGTGGCCTCGGAACTCAAGGCGCTGGAGGGAGTCTGCAACAAGATCCAGGAATTCCTGCCCGGCCATTACCTGTACAGCGAGGAAGGGGAGATGAAGCCCTGGTACCGGCGGGACTGGTTCGAATACGGGGCGGTGGAGCGCAATAAAACCAGCATCGACAATTTGCGCGCCGCCCTGGAAGCGGCCGTGCACCGTCAGCTCATGACCGACGTGCCGTACGGGGTGCTTCTTTCCGGCGGGCTGGATTCCTCCGTGGTTTCGGCCGTGGCCAAGAAGTACGCCTCCCGGCGCGTGGAGGAGAACGATCTCAAGGACGCCTGGTGGCCCAGCCTCCATTCTTTCGCCGTGGGTCTGGAGGGGTCGCCCGATCTGGCCGCGGCGCGCAAGGCGGCCGATCACATCGGCACCATCCACCACGAAATCCATTTCACCATCCAGGAGGCGCTCGACGCGCTCAAGGACGTCATCTATCACATTGAAACCTACGACGTGACTACGGTGCGGGCCTCGACCCCCATGTACCTCATGGCGCGCGTCATCAAGTCGATGGGCATCAAGATGGTCCTCTCCGGCGAGGGAGCGGACGAAATTTTCGGCGGCTACTTGTATTTCCACAAAGCCCCCAACGCGCGCGCCTTCCATGAGGAGACGATCCGCAAGCTGAAAAAACTCCACCTCTATGACTGTCTGCGCGCCAACAAATCCCTGGCCGCCTGGGGCGTGGAGGGCCGGGTACCGTTTCTGGACAAGGAGTTCATGGACACGGCGATGACCCTCAACCCGGCCGACAAGATGATCAGGGAAGACCGGATTGAAAAGTGGGTGGTGCGCAAGGCCTTTGAAGGATATCTGCCGGAGAGCATCGCCTGGCGGCAGAAGGAGCAGTTCTCGGACGGCGTGGGGTACAACTGGATCGACACCCTCAAGGAAATGACCACGGCGGCGGTGTCGGACAAGGACCTGGCCAATGCGCGCTACCGCTTCCCCATCAACACGCCCATGAACAAAGAGGAGTACTATTACCGCTCCATCTTCGCCGAGCATTTCCCTTCCGATTCGGCCGCCGCCTGCGTGCCGTCCGTGCCGTCCGTGGCCTGCAGCACGCCCGAAGCCCTGGCCTGGGACGAGGAACTGAAGAATATGAATGATCCCTCGGGGCGCGCCATGAAGAAAGTACACAAGCAGGGATACACATAAGCGGGAGGCATGAGGACCGCCGTGAACGACTGGTTCCTGGTCAAGGAACTTGATGAGAGGACCTGGATCATCAATGACCACGGCCATTCACTGATATACCTGTTGGCCGGCCGGGAGCGGGCCTTGCTCATCGACACCGGCTGGGGAGTGGGGAACCTGCCGGTGCTGGTGGCGTCCCTCACATCCCTGCCCTTGACCGTGGTCAACACTCACGGCCATCCCGATCATTTGAGCGGTAACGCCGTTTTCGGCCGCGTACACGTGAACCGCGCCGACGCCTTCCTGGTTCGGAGGCTTAGGCCGTCGGAGATGGCGTGGGTCAAGACCAACATGTTTGCCTTACGTTTGCCCGAGGGAATTTCACTGGATGAATGGCGACCGGATCCGGGACCGTTCCTGGATGATCTGGACGACGGCAGGCGGTTTGACCTGGGAGGACGAACAGTGGAGATAATCGCGCTGCCCGGGCACTCTCCGGGATCGGTCTGTCTGCTGGAGCGGCCGGGAGGCCTGCTTTTTTCCGGGGATTCCATCCTGCATTGTGTCTGGGTCCATCTGGAGGAGTCCGTGCCCCTGGCTGATTTTCACCGCCACCTGCTCCGGCTGCGGGAACGCGGCCGGGATGTATCGGGCATTTTCCCCGGGCATGGGAGCTTTCGGCGCCTGCCCCTGACCCCCACCGCCCTGGAGGAACTCACCCTCGGCATCGGGAGGATCCTCTCCGGGGAACTGACCGGTCGTCCGGAAACCAATTTCGCCGGCCAGGGACTGCGCTGCGATTTCAAATCCACCGGCGTCATCTACCCGCCCGGCAAACCCGGTGAGCAATAGACTCCGTCCATGTATTTTCATTGTTAATTCCGGGCG
>CAYQRT010000322.1:0-3763 GCA_964419695.1 uncultured Spirochaetaceae bacterium
TGGACGAATACCGAGTTCGCCCTTCCATCATTCTCGGGCGTGGGGAGAACCATAGGAGGGCTGGTGGCGGCAGCGTTCCAGGGGTCGGGCACGGTCCAGAGACACAGACAATCGTTCGTCCCTCCCGCCGCGTAGAGAACGTCTTTGTATATATATATGGCGTTGATGTCACCGGTGCTCTGTCCGGCGGCCAGTGGGAGAATAACAGGATGGGAAAGACTGTTGCCCACCCAATAACAGGGACGGTTATTGGAGAGGTCGTGACAATATCCTCCTATGAGGATCCCGTTTTCATTGACGTACATGGAATTTGCGGCCGTATTTCCGCCATAGAGAGATTCAAGCGGAGTCGATGGTGTAGTGCCCGTCCAATAGTAGCCCCTAAAGTTCGATGAGTCGCTACATATTCCGGCGCAATACACTTTTCCCCGGTAAACCTTTGCTGAGCTCAAGAGCCCCGTGACGATCCCGGCGGGAAGTCCGATCGGGACAAAGCCGTTCTGCCAGTACCCCATGTTGTCTACCATATTGCCGCCGATACTGAAGCACATCCCACCGTCTCCCACGACCGCCTCGGTGGGGTGTCGGGAGCTTACGGTAAGGGCCATATCCGTACGTTTCCCGTCCAGCCAGTAACAGGCGGTACCGGGTGCTCCAATAGTACCGGCCACGAGAAGCGGGAGATGTAAGGGTGCTTTCTTCATAGGCGCAGGTCCTTGGGGCGGGATGACGAAGACCGGCCGCCCAAACTGAGATGAACCCTCCGTTATGGTCCGGCAGGCGGCGACGGTAGTTTCCAATTCCCGTAATCGGTGGCCAGCCAGACCGTGCCGTCCAGCGGGCTGACCGTGACGGCCCAGACGGTAAGATCCGGGCCGAGGTTATAGTTGATGTTCCGCCATGTTTTTCCGTAGTCCGTGGAGCGGAACACGCCGGCGGCCAGGCCGTTCCAGCACTCGTTCTGTCCCGCGTACACCACGTTCGGGCTGGTGGGGTCAACGGCCACGCACCAGACGTTTACGTTACCGAACCGGCTTTTGTTCAGGCCGTGCCGTTCATTCCTGACGGTCCACCCCCGTCCGTCGAACACCCAAAGACCGAAGTTACTGGCCGCGTACAACCGGTCGGGATCGGCGGGATCCACGTCCAGTTCGCGCACGTCGTCCCAGGTGCCGATGCGTCCGGGCAAGACGCGCCACGTTTCTCCCCGGTCGTCCGACCGGAGGACCTCCCACTCACGCTCCTTTACGCTCTGTCGGGCTGCATAGACTATATCGCCGTTTCCCTGAAACATGGCCTTGATGGGGTGCGGCACCCGGTGCCAGGTCGCACCCCCGTCCAGGCTGCGCATACTGTCCTGGCGGCGGCCCAGGTATACCACCTGCGGGTGCTGGGGGTGGAACGCCAGAAAGCAGTAATCACCCTCGGTGCCCCGGAGAACCTTCCACGTCCGGCAATCGTCCAGGCTGACGCAAATTCGCTGCATGTCTTTTTCCGTGGCGCCGCCGCCGATGGCGCTTATTATCTTTGACGACCCGGGCACCGGTTCGTACGCCCCCACGGGCATGTTGAAGGAACCGAGTTCGTCCTGGCGCGGGGGCAGGGGATTATCAAATGTGTCTCCTCCGTCCTTAGTCCGGGCGCAGCCGAAATCACCGTGAAACAGTACCATCTCCCGCGGGCGGCCCGGCCGGAACGCGATCGACGTCCGGGTATTGCGCCGGAATCCGCTTATGCCTTCGCTGGCGTACCGCCATGTCCGGCCGCCGTCCGCGGTTTTCATGAACGGGGTCGCGCAATAGGCGATGTCGGGATCGGTGGGATGGGCCGTCAGGCCCTCGGTGAACCAGTGGTAGGGATCGGTCGAACCAACGTCGAGAATCGTAGGCTCCCGGCTCCGGGGGGGGTGCCAGGTGTCGCCCCCGTCATGCGACCAGTAGGGGAAGAGTCCGCCCCACCGGGCGTCCGCGTACAGACGGCGGGGATCGGCCGGGCTCACGGCCACCCGGAGCCAGGGCCATTTCTCGGAAACCGCCCAGGCCGGTATGCCCTTCATGATCTTTGTGAATCGCCGGCCCCCGTCACGGGAACGCCAGATACCACCCGCCCCCGTGGTCACGTAGAGGACGCTATCGTCTTTGGGATTCAGCGCCAGCCCCGCAACCGGAGCGCCCCCCAGCGAATCCCCGCCTGTTTTCCTCAACGATCGTCCGGCGTCATCGCTGCGGTAAAGTCCCGTCTCCGAGGCCAAAAAGACCAGGCGGCCGTTCAGGGGATGGACGATCACGGCATTGATCAATTCACTCCGGAACCCCAGCGATCGCCAGGTCTTGCCGTCGTCGGTGGTCTTCAACAAACCTTGATCGTGGGTGGCGGCGTACACGGTGGTATGTCGGGTGCCGCTAAAACTGGCGGGATCAAAGGCAAAATACTCATTCTGCGCCTGCTGCGTCCGGTAGCCCGCGCCGTAAATTCTTTGCCACGTGCTCCCCCCGTCGACCGTGCGGTAAATGCCTTCCACGTCCGGATTGGCATTGATTCCGTTCAGGCCGGCGGCCCAGAGGATGTTGTGGTTGCCGGGATCGAACGCGATTGACTGGACGCCGTTGCAGAGAATACCGTTGCGCTTGAGCCGCCAGGAGCGGGCCCCGTCGGTGGACAGATAGACGGCGGCCGTGTCGATGGCGAGCGCCATATATTCGGGATGTTTGGGGTGGACGGCGATTGAAAATGCCTGCTGCCCCATTTCCCCGCCGGTGAGTCCCGCGGCCTTCTGCCGCGCCGTTCTCAACGGAACCGGCGTCCACGCGGGCCGGGCGGGTTTTCCCGGCGGAGCTGGTGGTATGTTTGAGACCGGGGCTTGGTTGCGGCACTGGACGCAGACAGAGACTGCTGCCATGAGGAGGCCGATGACCGCGGTGATGATCCTGATGGGATTGGCGCGGATTTTTTTACCGCTATTCATGGTGACCATCTCCTCCGAATACGGATGAGCATTTATGGTAACGGAAGGATTTGATATGTGCAAGGATTTTTATCGTCCTTAAGCGGGGAAATGAGCAATGACGATCGTCCGGCTCCGAACTGAGCCAAGCCCCGGTGCTTGGATTCTCCCCGCGCTTTACGTACATTAAAAGGGGAGGTTGAGATGATGCCAAAAGCGAATATAGCCGGCGGCGTAGTCCACGAACTGCCGGTCGATTGGCGGAACACGCTTTCCGTCTCCCGCAAAGCGTTGAAATCTTGGAATAGCTTGACGCCGCTTGCGCGTAATGAGTGGATCTGTTGGATTATATCGGTCAAGAAGCCTGAAACTCGGAAGAAGCACATCGAGCGGGCGTGTGGGGAACTGATCGAAGGAAAACGCCGCCCGTGCTGCTGGCCCGGATGCCCTCACCGGTAAACCGGTTGGAAGCGGCCGTCGCCTGGACGTTCACCGCCTGGTGCAATGCCATAATCCCGGATGAAAACAGCTTTGTATCAAGCGGCACCACATTGTTCTTGCCTTCAAGACCTTCCAAAAGCCACGGCCCTTATTCCCGTCTGGTCGGTTGCGCCAGCATCCCAATCCCGTCGATCAAGCCATTTCGTAAAAAAATACTGGTCTATACCGACGCCGCCGATAGACGTGTTTTCACTCATGGGGGACGTATTGATAATGGCCAAGCAAAAAGTGCAAATTCGACCGGTGTGCGCTATACTGTATAAGGCGGATCGATAGATCGCCCCCACTACATCGGACCGGAGAACCGCTTATGTCGAC
>CAYQRT010000323.1:0-3754 GCA_964419695.1 uncultured Spirochaetaceae bacterium
TTGACGCAGCCCAGACGGGACGACTGGAGTATCGCCCTCAGCAATTACGAGGTGGGGTTCCGGCCGGACGATAAATTCGTAAAAACGATCAGACAATACAATAAGTACAGTATCAGCGACCTGAGGTTCGAATACAGTGACCTGAAAAACGTACTGACCATGGGATTCGATAATATCGTACTCAAGGAATTCAAGTTTTCCCGCGAAAGCCTGGCTGACGGCATCGCGAAATCATATACCGGATACCATTACAACAGTCAGATGATGAAAAGACTGTTCGCAGGCAATAACGTCTCGTACGCCTATGAGTGGGAGGTGATCGGGGGCCGCATCTGTCAGAAAAAAATGACCTACACGTCCAAGACCCTCACGCTGGCGGCCGACGAGGAATACGACGCCACCGGCAGGCGCACCAAGGAAATATGGTTCGTCTCCAATCCTGAAAACAAAAAGGACGAGCCGAGAAAAATCTTCGAACAGGTAATCACCTATTAATCACACAAAACAAAAAACGGGGAGAATGAACTCCCCGTTTTTTGTGGACATTAAAATTGACATTGATGAAACCGGCTGCACCAGCGGCGCGCGGAAACCGTTCGCGGCGACGGGCGCCTGCGCCGCCCGCCGACCCGGCGCACATTGTATCCGGAGGGATGCGCCCGGCGGTCATTGGAATTACGGTCCGTTTGCACTATACTGTCATCAATATCACCGAAGACAGGCGGACGGGCCATGTATGCATTGCAAAATCTCAAAGACGTCGTCACCGAACTGCCCCGCGGCGGCTGGCTGGTCCAGACCTCGGCCGGGTACATCCAGGTGGGCGCCCCGCCCGAGACCATCAAGGACACCATGCTCCTGCCCGAATCGGTGCCGCAGATCTTCGTGATGCCCGTGCGTCTTTTCAGCCCCGACAAGGGCATCAGCCTCGCGGAACTGGAATTTCCCATCTACTACAATTTCTTTCTCAAACAGCGCAAAACCACCATCGTGGCCACGGAGGAACAGGCGCGCCGGCTTAAGCGGGTGCTGCAGGAATCGGTCTTCGGCCCGGAGCGTATGGACCTGTCCGCGGACGCGCCGGACGAGCGCACCGTGCTGCCGGATCTGCGGCCGGAGATGGAGCATTACCGCAGCTTCACCTTCGACGACCTGTTCACCATCGTGCCGCTCTCCGGCGGCGCCTGCCGCATCGGCGCGGTCGAGATCCGCCTGGACGAGAACGGCCGTTTCCATTTCACAGACGGGGGCCGGGAACTGGCGGGCGTGCCTGGTTCCATCGAATACAGGCCCCGTTTCGACATCGGCGAACGCCTTAAGGTCCCCTACCGGCCGCCGCTCTTTGCGGTTACCTGCCTGGGGCCCAGCCACGGCTTTGATCCCGAGGATAACACCTCCGGGTTCATCATCTGGCTCAACCACCGCGGCATCATGGTCGATCCGCCGGTCAACTCCACCGAGTGGCTGCAGGATTCCAATGTCAACCCCAAGCTGATCGACTCGGTCATCGTCACCCACTGCCACGCCGATCACGACGCGGGCACCTTCCAGAAACTGCTGGAAGAAACCAAGGTGACCATCTACACCACCCGTACCATCATGGAGAGCTTCCTGCGTAAATACTCCGCCATGGTGGACGAACCCGTGGACTACCTGCGCCGATTGTTCGAGTTTTCGCCCGCGGCCATCGGCCAGCCGTTCTTCATTCACGGCGCCGAGTTTACGGCCTTCTATTCGCTCCATTCCATTCCCACCATCGGCTTCAAGATGCGTTTCCAGGACCGGAGCTTCGTGTATTCATCCGACCACCAGGGCGACCCGCGCATCCACCGGGAACTTTTCCAGAAGGGGGTACTCTCGCCCGAGCGCTACGCGCAGCTGTGCTCGTTTCCGTGGGAGTCGGAGGTGATCTACCACGAGGCGGGCATTCCGCCCCTGCACACCACCATCACCTACTTCGCCTCCCTGCCCAAAAAGACGCAGAAGCGGATCCACATCTACCACATCGCCCGCAAGGCCTTTCCCGCCGGCACCAAACTCAACCTCTGCCGCTTCGGCATGGAGCACACGGTCAACCTGCCGGTGGCCGCGCCCCCGTTCGAGAAGACCTACGAGGTCTTAAGTTTGCTGCGGCACCTGGACTTTCTCCATTCCTTCACCCTGCAGAAGGCGCAGGAATTCATGGCCGCCATTGAGGAGGAGAATTTCAAGAAGGGACGCTACATCATCCGCAAGGGGAGCCGGGGGGAGAAATTCTACATCATCTATTCCGGGCACGTGGCCGTGTTCCTGGAGGGATTGGAACAGAAGAAGATCTACGGCGAGTTCGAGTACTTTGGCGAGGTGGCGCTCATGACCGACCAGCCCACCTCGGCCGACGTGATCGCCGACACGGACGTGATCGTCTATTCCATGACCAAGGACAAATTTCTGAATTTCATCGCCGGCACCGAGTTCGAGGAAACGCTGCAGCGCCTGGTGAAAAACCGCGACCGCGAATCGTGGAACCTCCTCTCGGGCAGCCGGGTCTTCGGCCGCCTCACCTCCTATCAGAAAACCTGGCTTGAATCGGCGCTGGCGACGGTCACCAGGGACGGACCAGGCGTGCTCGCAGAATCGGGCCGGCCCATGGAGAAGATGTACATTATCCGCGAGGGCGATGTTGAGGTGGCGGCCAACGGCCGCCGGGTGGCGACGTTGGGGCGCGGCGACTTCGTGGGCGCCCTGGACAACCTGGACCGGGAGACGGGCTGGCCCTACCGGTTTACCCACCGCGGACCCGTGGCGCTTTTTCAGCTGTCCCGGGAGGACGCGGCCGTGTTCGCCCGTTCCAACCCGGGCCTGATCATGAAGTTTACGTTTGAAGAATTGCTGAAGAAACGCGTAAGATAATGACAAACTCAGAGAGAGTTTGTCATTATCTTGCATAATTCACGCAATTGCGCCGCTTCGCGAGCAATCACCCCAACGCCACGTCCAGGAACATCATCACCGCGAAACCGAGCATGGCCCCCAGGGTGGCGATGTGCGTGTTGCCGGAACTCTGCGACTCGGGGATCACTTCTTCCACCACCACGAAGATCATGGCGCCCGCGGCGAAGGCCAGGGCGAAGGGAAGAATGGCGCGTATGGAGATGGCCACGGCCGCGCCGATGACCGCGGCGATCGGCTCCACGATGCCCGACAGCTGCCCGAAGAAGAAACTCTTGCCGCGGGAGAAGCCCTCGCGCCGCAGGGGCACGGACACGGCCGCCCCTTCCGGGAAGTTCTGCAGGCCGATGCCCAGGGCCAGGGCCACGGCCCCGCCCAGGGTGGCGCCCGGCACGCCGGCCGCCACCGCGCCGAACCCCACGCCCACCGCCAGCCCCTCCGGGATGTTGTGCAGGGTGATGGCCATGATGAGGAGGATGCTCTTCTTCCAGGTGGTCTTGACGCCCTCGGCGTGCTCCACCGGTTCGCCTATATGGAGGTGGGGCAGCAGCCGGTCCACCAGGCGCAGGAACACGCCGCCGGCCAGGAAGCCGACAATGGCGGGGAGCCAGCCGGGCAGGCCCACTTGCTCGGAAAGTTCAATGGCCGGGGCCAGCAGCGACCAGAAACTGGCCGCGATCATGACGCCCCCGGCGAAGCCGAGCATGGCGTCCAATACTTTCTTATTGATGGATTTGAAGAAAAAAACCATGGCGGCCCCGACCGCGGTCACCCCCCAGGTGAAGAGGGTGCCGAAGAGGGCCTGGATGACCGGATGAAAGGC
>CAYQRT010000324.1:0-3681 GCA_964419695.1 uncultured Spirochaetaceae bacterium
CGTTTTGGGATACAGACTGTCATGAACAAAATGAAACATAGGGCATACGTGACTAAAGCGACCGGATTGTTCTTCCTCATAGAACCTCTGGGAAGGAATTGTACTGATTGACGGCCTGATTGACAAGGGGAACCGGTTGCAGTGAGTTTCAAATCCATCATGACTCATCCCCCCAACCCGGTAAACTCCATCACCTGCCCCTCTTTCTCTCCCAGGTCCTTCCTCGTTTCCTCAATCGCCGCGGCCAGAAACTCTTCCAGCGGGTCGGTGTCTTTTTCCCAGTACGGCTCCACGAACTCCACTCCATGGGTTTTAACCAGCCTTTCCAGCACTGTGGCACACACCAATACGTCATCCGCGTAGCCGGCCGGGCCGTAGACGGCTTCCGGGACCACGTCGTTGGGGGCCACCAGGTAGCCCAGGGCGGCCAGGACCTGGCGGCGCTCTTCCGGTTTCAGATCTTTTTCGTCCAGGGTGCCGCAGAGGGCTTTGAACAGGGCGGGCAGGTAGTAAACGTAAGGCGGGACCTGGCCGCGATATGCGTCGATCTCTTTTTTAAGCAGGGCGTAGTAATCACCGTAACAGGCGGTGTCAGGCATCTTTGAGCTCCTCGCAGATGAAATGGAATTTACATTCCTTACAGGTGTCTTTATTCCTGGCGTGGCGGGGGAAGTTTTCAGCGGTCAGTCCCCGGGCTACGTCTTTCAGGAATTTACTCGCGGCCCGGTCGTCCGGAGGGAAATCTTTGATCCCGTTGTCAAAAAAGGTATACGTGCGGGTGTATTCGATGCCCGGGTCCTTGAGGCAATGGTGGTAGACGCGCAACTGGTCCTCTACTCCCGTCTCCTCTATTCCCTTCATGGTCCGGGCCTTGAAGTCGATGAGCAGGCGCCGTCCGTCCTTGTCTTTGGCCACCAGGTCCGTCTTGCCGCGTACGATCATCTCCCCGTCCACGTAGGTGAAGGCTTTTTCAAAGGATTCAATGGCGCTGAAATGCTCCCGGGCGTGATTGACGTAGGCCAGGGTGCGTTTCAGGTAATTTTCTTTGTGCTTGATGTCCCGCTTGAGGCCGTGGATGGTCACCCAGGATTCACTGATGATGGCTTCCAGAGCCTTTTCGTCCACCGGTTGATCGTGCTGCAGGGCCCAGTTCACCTTCTGCAGCACGTTGTGGACGATGACGCCGTGCTTCTGCTCCTCGTCCGCGGGCGCGGCAAAGCCGTAACGGTAGACCAGCTTGTACACGAACGGGCACTCGCAGTAGGTGTGGGCCGCGCTGTAGCTCAGGGTGATTTCCCTGGGCGGCGCCTGGTAATGCTCCTTCACGACGATCCGCGAGTCCACCCGGCCCGTCACGTATTTTTCTATGGATTTTACAAATCGCGATTCCGTGCCTTTGCGCACGTTTATCTTCTCCGGCACGCAGAGGACCAGCAGGTCCTGGGCCCGGGTGACGGCCACGTAAAAGAGGCGGAGTTCTTCCGCGTCATGCTCTTCTTCATCCGTGCCCGTGGTCTTCATCAGGTTCCGGGGGATGGGCACGCCGCAGACCGTATCGTGATTGCGGAAGCGCAGGGGGAAATCTCCCTCAAGCAGGGAACAAATCACCACCGCCGGGAACTCCAGGCCCTTGGCCTTATGCACGGTCATGCATTTGACCGCCGCGTCCGCGTCCGGATGCGCCCCGTCATCGCCTTCCAGGGTCTTATTATAGAACAACCAGAGGAGGTTCTTGGCCGAGGGACGGGCGAAGGATGCTTCATACTTCTGGACCAGCCGGGTGATCCGGGCCAGGCGGGAGAGTTTTTCCTCGTTCTCCCGGGACGGATTGGCCAGTAACCGCCCCAGGCAGCCGGAGATTTTGAATATTTCAAATATCGATTCCAGAAGTCCGTATGTCTTCGCTTTCGTTTTCAATGTGTTGAGGGCGGCGATGACGCGCGCGTCCTTTTTATCCGTCACGCCCAGGGCGCGGACCTTCTCCTCCGTTACCGCCTCACCTATCATCCGGTCACGGGGCAGATCGTTCAGGACCTTGATTGTCTTCCCGGACAGGCTGATGATTTCATTATCAAAAATCTCCGGTTTCCACCACTCGCTCCAGTTCCTGAATTCCGATTCCGCCACGCTCTTCTGGTGCACGTAACTGAAGATGTTGACCAGGTCGCGCGCCTCAGGCCTGTCCAGCAAGCCGCCCTCGCTGTCGGTCACAAAGGGAAGACCGGATTCCCTGAGAGCCCGGTGTATGTCTTCCGCCAGGCACTTCTTGCGGTACAGAAAAGCCGCGTCCCCGGTCTTGAGCGTGCCTTCGTCTATTTTCATCTTTATAAACGTAACGGCGTTCCGAGCGGTCTCCTCCCGGGTCTCCCCGGTTACCAGAATGATGTCATTGCCCTTGGCCCGGTGTGCCTGCAGTTTTTCCTTGATCTTGGATTCCAAAAGCAGGTTGGCCGCCTCTACGATCGTCTTATCCGATCGGAAGTTGGTCATAAGAGAGTATGTTTGGGCCTTGGGATATTTCTGATGGAAATTACGGAAGTTGGTCACATCCGCGCCGCGGAAGCCGTAGATACTCTGGTTTTCGTCACCTACCACAAAGACATTGCGCAGGTCCCCGGCTATCAGGCGGATAAGGTCGGCCTGGGCCGGGCTGGTGTCCTGGTACTCGTCCACCAGGCTGAAAGCGTAACGGGCGCGCACGCCGGCCAGGGCCTCCGGATGGGAGGAGAGTATCTCCAGTGCCGTGGACTGCAAACGGGCAAAGTCCACCACTTTGGAAGCGTGAATGAGATCTTCATAGATACCGCAGCTCCTGATAAGCGCCCGGTAGTCGTCGGAGTGTAACCCGCGCGGCAGGCCCGCCTCCAGGGCGTTCAGGTCTATGCGGTGTTCGGCCACCGCGTTGTAGAAGGCGCAGACCTGGGCCTCATTATCGCGCTCATGACCGGCCGCGCGATTGATTATGGACAGCCAGCCGTGTTCACCGTCTATTCCCAGGTCGCGGCGGTGGGCGTTTACAAAAAGCCGCTGGGTCTCCGCGTCCATGACCGTGAAAGACGCGCCAAAGGGATGGCAGAAAAAGTATTCTTCCATGATGGTGCGGCAGAGGGAGTGGATGGTGGAGACGTGGACGGACTCGGCTTCATCACCTATCTCCCGGTGGAGACGGGTCTGCATCTGTGCCGCGGCCTTGTCCGTAAAAGTAACCGCCAGGATGGAAGACGGCGGCGCGCCCTTGTCCCGGATCAGGAAACGGATGCGGTCAATAAGCACGCGCGTCTTCCCCGACCCCGGCCCGGCCATGACGATGGCTGGTCCCGTATAGTGTTCCGCGGCTTTCCGTTGTACCGGCGTCAGGTCGCTCACGGCGTTCCTCGATGGTTTGTTTATTTGTATGAAGTATAAGCCAGGCGGTGCGTGATTGCAAAAAATATCAATTGTTTTAGTGACGAGCATGACGGTTCCACAAGAAAAGCTAAAACCTCAAACACGCCACTGCAATGTGGTCTTAAACGTACAAAGGCGGCTCTACTAATCAGCCGGCACCGGATGTCCCCGCCAGCGCGGTAAACTCCACCGCTTCCAACAATGGTGAGTTTGCCGCGCAAGGGTGGAGTGAAGGAGCTCAGCGACTGAGCGGAAGTCTACACGGTGTTATCTGATGGACAGCCAAACAGCAAT
>CAYQRT010000325.1:0-3677 GCA_964419695.1 uncultured Spirochaetaceae bacterium
CCGCCCGCGACCGCGCCGCATCGCCGCAGACCGGTGTTCTTGAGAAAAAACGCCGGGAAAATTGCTTGACAAATCCCGCCACAGATTCCAAAATCGAATCAAACATTGAATGTTGTTTTCTGTAATAATGTCGATCCGGTAAAACGGAGCATTACAAAAGGTGAACGTATGGATTCCACAAAACACACCCTCGCTGACTTCATTGACATTCCCGGCGTCGACATCATGGAGCGCGCCCAACGCGCCCACGGATTTTTCCAGGACTCGATCGAGCGGCGGCGACCAAGTACGCCGCCGGGGCCGGCAGCGTCCCCCTCCCCGGCGGCACCCTCGATCTTCACGTCGAACTCGAGGAAAAAATCGCGCGTTTCAAGCGTTGGCCAACGCCCGGTGGTTGGAAGATGAACGGGCGGGGTGGCACCCCCCTGCCCTCACCTTGAAAATCTTGCCTGGCCTGTGTTAGGATAAACCACCAAAAACAGGATCCGTCGATCCCCCGCTGACCTTCCGGTACAGGCGCAAATGACGATGCATGGAGTGGAAAAATGATAAACGAAGCCCTGCTGGACGGGTTGCACCCTCTGGAAATCAAGCTTCTCCTGAATACCGAACAGGATGAAACCCTTACCGCCGAATCAATCGTGAAAAAACTCAATTACAATGTGGGACAAGCCAATCAAGCCGTGAGCTGGCTGGCGCAGAAGGAACTTCTGGCGGAGAAGGAGCGGCGCACCGTCATTTCCTACGCCATCACCGATTTGGGTAAAGAGTACATCAAGAGTGGTACACCTAAAAAACGCATTATTGATTACCTCGACCTATGCAAACAAGAAGGCAAACCGATTTATGTTTCGAATCTTGCCCAAGAAACAAAATTAGAACAAAGGGACGCCGGATCCTCATTCGGGCAAATGTCGAAAATGGGTGCCCTCTTTGTCACGGATGACAAGCAAATCTCTACCAAGTCATCGCTTGATGAGATCCGTGCTATATATATAAATCCAGAAATTGAGTTGTTAGAACGGCTAAATGAAGCGGAAAGCGTGGCCGCGGACGATCTCTCTCCGGAAGCCCGTGCCCTGGCCGCCGACCTGGGCACCAAGCGCGGCTCGTCCCGCGGACCCGTTAAAACCCTGGAACGTGAGGCCGTCTCCTACGCCTTCACGGCTGCGGCGGAGGAGATACGCGCCGCTCTCAAGAAACGGGGCATGACCGGTAATGAGATCAACGAACTGACGCCGGAAATTATTAAAAGCGGCGCATGGAAGGAACGCGGCTTCCGCTCGTTCAACCTCGGCACGCGACCGTCGCGCGTATTGCCCGGCCGCAAGAACGCCTACGTGGAGTTCCTGGACCGGCTCAAGGACAAACTCGTCTCCCTCGGTTTCCAGGAGTACGACGGGTCCCTGGTGGAGACCGAGTTCTGGAACTGCGACGCGCTCTTCATGCCCCAGACCCACCCGGCGCGCGACATCCACGACGCCTATTACATCAAGGAACCGACACACGCCAAGAAGATAGACGAACCGTATCTCTCGAACGTAGCCGCCGCCCATGAAAACGGCTGGCAGACAGGCAGTCTGGGATGGCGTTATCCCTTTGATAAAAAATTCACCCGGCGGCTTCTCCTGCGCAGCCAGGGCACCGGGCTCTCCGCCCGGGCCCTCACCTCCGCCCGGGTGCCGGGCAAGTACTTCGGCGTAGCGCGCTGTTTCCGCTACGACAAGGTGGACGCCACCCACCTGGTGGACTTCTACCAGACCGAGGGCATCATCCTGGAGAAAGACGTCAACCTGCGCACCCTGCTCGGCCTCCTCAAGATGTTCGCCACCGAGGTGGCCGGGGCCACGGAAGTCAAATACGTGCCCGGCTACTTCCCTTTCACCGAGCCTTCCATTGAAGTGCACATCAAGCACCCGGTGCTGGGCTGGTTCGAGCTGGGCGGTTCCGGTATCTTCCGTCCGGAAGTGACCGAGCCCCTGGGGATCAAGGTCCCGGTCCTGGCCTGGGGCCTGGGCATCGACCGGATGGCCCTATCCTCTCTGGGCCTGCATGATCTGCGCCACCTGTTCTCCCCGGACCTGGAAGAAGTGAGACTGAGAAGAAGGAGTTAAGCCCGTGCCCAAGATTGAAGTCAACCGGAATTCTTTTTACAAACAGATCGGACAAAAATTTACACAGCAGAAACTCATCGACATCCTGGAAACGGCCAAGGGCGAACTGGACGAGGTGCTCGAGGAAGAGGGCATCCTCAAGATCGAACTGAACGACACCAACCGTCCCGACCTCTGGTCCAGCCTGGGCCTGGCGCGCCACATCCGCACCTACCTGGAAGAGACGCGCCCCGTCTATAAATTCTTCGCCGCCAAGGGGAAGCAATCCGCCAAAGCCGGAAGCAAGGGCGCGTCCGCCGCGAAACCCGTTGCGGGCAAACGCGTCATCGTGGACAAGAAGCTGCAGTCGATCCGCCCCTATATTGCCGCCTTCATCGCCTCGGGCCCGGCCATTGACGATCCCGGCCTGGTCGACCTCATCCAGACGCAGGAGAAGCTCTGCAGCAACTACGGCCGCAAGCGCAAGGGCATTGCCATGGGCGTCTACCGCTCGGGACAGATCGCGTATCCTGTCAGCTACGTGGCGGCCGATCCGGACAAGACCCGCTTCACGCCCCTGGGTCTGGATAGGGAAATGTCCCTGCGCGAAATTCTCAAAGAACATCCCAAGGGCGTCGAGTTCGGTCCCATCATCGCCGACGGCAAGTACTATCCCTACCTCAAGGACGCCCACGGCGAATGCTTGAGCATGCCGCCCATCATCAACTCGGCCAAACTGGGGGCGGTGGAAGCGGGCGACAATCGCCTCTTCATTGAGCTGACGGGTACCGACATGGACACCCTGCTTCTGGCCTGTTCGATCATGGCCTGCAACCTCTCAGATTCCGGTTATGTGATCGAACCGGTGACGGTCGAATATCCCTTTGAGACGCCCTACGGTACGGCCGTCACCACGCCCTTCTATTTCCAGAAGCCGGTCAAGGTCAAACTGTCGGCCGCGTGCCACATGCTCGGGGAAAAGCTGAGCACCGCGGAGGCGCTGGCCTGTCTCAAGCGCATGGGGAACGGCGTGCGGCGGGACGCCAAAAACAAGGACATCATCATCCTCGACCCCCCGCCCTTCCGCAATGACTTCATGCACCCGGTGGACGTGATCGAGGAGATCATGATGGGACGCGGTGTGGCCAGCTTCGAACCGGTCTTTCCGGAGGCCTTCACCATGGGCCGGCTCTCGCCGCAGGAGGAGTTCTCCCGCAAGGCGCGTGAGGTCATGGTGGGCCTGGGCTTCCAGGAGATGATCTACAACTACCTGGGCTCGCGGCAGGACATCATTGAAAAAATGAACACGGACGGCGCGGACGCCCTGGAGATCTCCAACCCCATGACCGAAAACTACCAGGTGGTGCGCAACTCCATCCTCCCCAACCTGCTCTATACCGAATCGATCTCGGCCAACGCCGTGTACCCGCACAAGGTCTTCGAAGCCGGCCGCATCGCCAAGCGCGACGATAAGGAGAATTACGGCTCGGTCACCCGGCAGTTCCTGTCGTTCGTCATCGCCGACCGCGCCGTGGGCTTCAACGAACTCTCCGCGGACATGGCGGTCATCCTCTATTACCTGTC
>CAYQRT010000326.1:0-3664 GCA_964419695.1 uncultured Spirochaetaceae bacterium
GTCGTATCAACCCCGGCATCCTTTGCCATCGTTATAAGAGCACCGTTTAATTCTTTTACTTCCGGTTCTTTATCCAGGAGGAGTGACTGGAGTAACGGGTTGAATGATCTGTCCGGTTTATATTGATTCGCCGTAAATTGGTCCGGCTTTTTTGTGAGAAGATGGAGGAGTTCCACCGGGTCGCGGGCAGGAAGTTTCTGCATCGGTTTTTCCAATTTTTCAAAGGTTTTGATTCCCTCGTGGAGTACCCGGAGGGCAAGTTCTCTTCCTTCTCTGTAAGAGAGAAAGTGTGATAATGTCGAATTACACATTGCAACCGGAAGAGAGAGGAGTTGATATAAAAAATATGAGTTTATATATGGATTAATATCATCTACCATGTGAACTTTAATACGAAATTCCTTGAGTAATGAAAAGATTTTTTTTAATTGTTTGTTTTTCTCACAAATAATATGGGCATCCCGGGAGGTAAGCTCCACATCTCCGGGTTGTAAACTTACGGCAGTAAGGAGGGTGATACAATGTTGAATCTGATAGTTCGTAAGTGTTAAATGAGAAATATCAGGTTTTGAACAATTAAAAAAGACAATCGTCCCTGGAGGTTCTGACATCTGTCGGGAAAATTCTTCCGGTTGTAAGGAGACTAACTGATGACGTTTCACACACACAAAGGTAAAATCGGTTTTTCTCTCATCATCATAACAGAGTCCTTCCACAATGAGCCATTTGTCGGGAAGCACGAGTCTGAGTGTCGCGGATGCCCGCTTTTTTTCCCATGCCGGGTTATTTGCGAAACAGACTTCAGTTCGTTTTAAATTAAGAAGTCCTGCAATAAGGGAGCCGATTGCCCCTGGTCCAATTATTTTTATACTCATTTTCGTATGAATGGTTTTTGTTAAAATCCGAAGATTTTCGGCAAAAAACCTCTTTCCTTTGGTTGATTTATATTAAAACTTAAGGATTTTTAACAAAAATCCTTATTAATTCTCCTGATTTGATAATTGTATAAACCATTAATATAAATAATTTTCTTTTACTATCAAAAGAAAGCCACCTCCTTTGGGGGTGGTCCACATCTACCATTCCCATCTTGATTTGAAGGCTGTTACCTTGAAGTCTAAGACTTCATACATTTTCGACTTCGTCGAATTCCAATTGTTGTATTTCAAAGGTGCATCTTTTGATTTGGAAAAAGCCACCGCCGTTCACGGAACGGACTATGCAGGTGGTCTTTTACTAATAGACTCATTATACATGAAATTACTATATTTGAGCAAGCCCCGGAATACAGATAATAAAAATAATAGAGAAAATTTTTAGACATGCGAATTTTCAATGATAAGTAAGTCTCCGGACAGGAATGTGGTGTGGAAATTAAAAGATGAAAGATTAATAATAGTTATTTTTATGTGGCGTCGGTGAGTGTGAAAGTTATCGTAACAGTCTCAAAAGTACCTGCAGCCAGTTGTGTCATATTATTTACACTAAATCGGTAAGCAAGAGTTACTCCGTTCGTTCCTGTGCCTGTATTGCAGCCGCCAATATTTGTGATCAGGGTTTGTGATGTCGGTGAAAGGGTGAGTTCGGAGCTTTCACTTCCGCATCCGGAAGGGATATTTGTTGCTTCCAAAGACAAGGTAGTACCAGCCGGGGCTGTATCGATGGAATCCCAATTTGCTGTTATTGTACGTACTACTCCGCTTGGAACAAGGGAAGAATATTGTAATAACTTTGAAGAGTCAGTATTCACGGCTGGAATTCCCCCGGCAACGGTTGGAGGTAATAAATTAAGGGTAAGTGTTGCAGTAGAACTAAATCCAATGGAACAAATCTCATTAACAGTAACAGATACAGCTATATCATCTTGTGGCGCATAAAGTTGTACAGTGCAAAATAATAGGAAGCAGAAAACAAGACATATAAATGATTGTTTTTGCACTCACTCTCCTTTCTTTGCAAAAATACAAATTAGCTTACATATTTAATCTACTAAATAATTAGAATAAAATCAACAAATAAATGATCTGAAAAGGAAGAAATTGCTATTGCCCTGGACACTTATAGATGAAATACTTGAATTATTGTAGTAAATATATTATATTTTATTATACAATGTCTTATTTTATACTCAAGAAGGGGTAGAATTGTGAAATATTTTATATTTTATATATTTATTTTTATACTTTTTTCTCATAATATTTTTGCCGGCGGGCTTATGGCAACCGGAGATTGGAACGAAACAATCGATGAGAACGACCTTCTGAGCGGGGCGGGAAGTGATATAACCGATACTTACGAGAGTGCTGTCAATGCAACCAGGCTTATGTCGATAAATATGAGAAATAAGACCTGGGAAATGACCATTGAAATGTCTGAAACAAACTGGCATGGTGACTTTAGTATTTATGCCCGGAGAACAGATAACAGTGGTAGTGTAACCGGTGGTCAAACATATCAGGAAATTACTACTTCTACAGAATATTTTTTTGAGGGGAGTGGCAATCAATTAAACCTCCTCATTCAATATCAACTTCGAGGGGTCACACTTCAGATTCCCGCGGATATTTATACAATCACTATTATCTATACTATAACGGAAACATGACGAATTCACATGCCTTTTGCTAAATATGCTTAGAATTAATTAAATCGCTGATTAAGTGATGTGTATCGTGTGTTCCGCTTGATCATATTTTATCAACCTTGTTGAAAGCCAGTTTAAGAAATTACACCAAGAAATATTAATCTTTAAAAATAAATTGATATGGTTCCTCCGGATTATTGAAGAGGTATGTTGAAATGAGTTTGTTGTAATATGAAGCAGGCCATGTCCGGCTGTATCCCCAAAGGACCTGGTTACGGGCGTAGGGTATTGCATGATATTGGATATTATGAAGGGAAATAAAAAAGGTGAAAATAAGGGCCGGAATATAAAAAGGATACCAGGCAAAATCTTTTAATACCAGGGCGAGTTTTTCCGCGAGAAGGTTAAGAATGAGAATGACAAGAACGCAGACCAATAGACAGGGAATGATCCAAAATTCGTAATAATATGATTCCCAGTAGGTGGTGAAAAGTGAAAATAAAATAATACTTAAGAAAATAAGCAAAAAACTTCTTTTGTACCGGTGAAGGAGCAAGGGGAATAATAATAGTGCCCCGAGAAGTACGACAATTGTCGTATATCCCACAAAGGTGTGGACGATATGTGTTTTATCAAAAGGTTTTTTCATGTTATACTTATACCGTTTATCACTCGATGGTAAATAAGTTTTTACCGGAACAGCGGCTAAAAATGCCCGGGTATACCCGGAAAACGGACTCCTTGGGCTAAAGGTGCTTATGCCTTTGCCCCATTTATTATCAACAGCATACCCAAGGACCCAATTCTGAAAAACCCTGTTCCCAAAGGGACCCCGCCAATTCCGCTTTTCTTCTTTGGAAAAAGGGAGATTATAACAGGTCTCTCCGGCATAAAAATATCCGCCGCAGACAAGAATTATTCCGAGAAGTCCCATGATTGCCGATGTTATATATCGTTTTTTAGGAGACTCATCTATTTCCGGGGTCACATCAATTTTCTTTATGGAAAATGGCCGGTGGAATGGATGTTCCGGAAATATCCATGGAGGCAGGGCCAGAGCAACAACACTTATTATGCAGG
>CAYQRT010000327.1:0-3625 GCA_964419695.1 uncultured Spirochaetaceae bacterium
ATCATCAAGGGCGTGGTGACCGTGCTTTCCATACCGCTGATCTACCTGGTGCCGGAACGGAAGACCGGACCCGCGGCGGCCGTCCTCCGGATGGCCGGTGGTCTGCGGGCTTCCACGCGGTACTGGGGAAAGCTCATGAAAAAACGGGGTTGGACCCGGGGGTGATCTTCCGGTTGGAGTGGAGAGCGGCCGGCGCGTCAGTTCAGGCCCAAGCGCAGGGTAAGGAGCAGGGGAAAGGCCGGATGGAAGGCGTCCGTGAACCAGAGCTCGGCGCCGGCCTGGAACCCCAGCCAGGGCAGCGGTTCCCAGCACAGGTAGGCGCCGGCCGAGGCGCCGAGCAGAATATGCCAGCCGGCCCGGCCGGTGAAAAGCAGGGTGGGGCGTTCCTTGACCTTGGTTTTAAGGTAAGCGATCACCGCCCGGGACTCGGCCACTGTCCGTTCGATCTCCGCTTCCGTTTCCCGGGCCGCGCGGGAGAGGCCGGCTGACGCCTCCACCAGCCGCTCGTCCGCTTTCCGGTCTTCCTCCAGCAGCCGGACGGCGGACAGAAAAAGCCGGTCCAGCGCCTCAAAGGCCGCCTTGTACCGCGCCGCCTCCTTTTCCAGCACCTGGATCCGGTCCTCAAGCAGCCGCAATTTTTCCGACGACAACGACGCGTCCTGGGCGGCGAGGGTGAACGTCGCAGCGAGCAGGGCGACGAGGCCAAAAATGACGCGGGCTTTCATGGGACCACCTCATCCTTGATTGTCGTGTATATCCGCCAGAGGTTGTTTATTTCCTCTGACCTGATGATTCGCTGTGTTTGGTAGGCCCGCATCACCCTGTCGAATTCATCGAGCGCGGCGGCGAGCTCCGCGTTCTTCCGCTGCAGATCGTCCACCCGGCTTTCAAAGCGCGCGATGGTCCGGTCTTTTTCGCGGATCAGGTCTCGTTGGAACAGGCCGGAGAGGGCCAGGACGTTGAGGACGATCGAGGCGGCCAGGAGCACAAGGACCCCCAGGCGCAGGATGAAGCGGATCATGCGGCACTCCTTGAAAGAGGGTGCCTCCATCATACACGTTTCGCTCCGGTTGCGAAAGCGCCCGGCGAATTTACTCCCATAAAGCGGTGTACCTTGCCGGTCAAAACATGGATAATGACCCCATGTCCGGAATCGGAACCAATGAACCCAGAGACGGGAAATTCCACCGCCGGTGTTCCGCGCCCGTCTGGTGCCTGATCGGCGTCATCCTGTCTCTCCTGGCCTGCGCCACCCAAGAACCCCTGCCGCCCCCGGAACCGCCGCCCCCGGTGGTTGCCGGGGAACCCGAACAGGAAGAGAAACCGGACGTGATCCTGATCGCCATCCGCTTTGTGGAAAACGAGGGGCGCGCGGCCGTGCTGGACGTGGAAGCCGCTTATATTAAAAGCCAGAATCTCTTCGTCTACCTGGTCGGCTTTCCCAAAAAAATGAGCCCGGCGGGGCGGGGCGGGGAGGCGTTGGTTAAGGTGCATAAAATGGACGGCTTCGCCGAATGGGAAGAATATTAGCCGGGGCGGCGGGACGTGCGGATCAGACGTCGCGCCGGAAAAGCTTATCGAGCCCGGCGCGGGCCAAGCGGACGATCACCGGACGGCCGTGCGGACAGCGGGGATCGGGCAGCGACAATGCCCTGACCATGAGTTCATGCGCGGACACCGGGTCGAGCGCGGCGCCCTGCTTGACGGCCGACCGGCAGGCGGCCAGGGCCAGCACCCGGCGCCGCAATTCGCCCGCATCGGCGCGCTCACCCTTGAGAAAATCGATCAGGACCTGCTCGGGCAGGGGGACCAGGACCGCGGGCAGGGCGGCCAGTTCGTAGGTCCGTCCCCCCGGGGAGTCGATCCTGAATCCCAGTTTCTCCAGTTCGCTTCTGTTCTCTTCCAGCGTTTCGATCTCTTCTTCCTCCAACTCAAAGGCGATGGGAAGGGCGAGTTGTTCCACTCCCAGAGGACGATCGGCCAGTTCGTCAAAAAGCAGGCGTTCGTGGGCCGCGTGCTGGTCAACCAGGATCAGTTCCCCGCCGAGCAATCCGGCCAGATACACGTCCCACAGCTGGCCCAGATAGCGGAGGGAGCCGGCGCCGGGTGCCGCCGCTGGAGAGGCGGATGGTGGCGCACCTTCGTGTTTCTTCAACCGTGTGACGGTGTCGATGATATCATGATGTCCGGTGGGGGAGGCGAATCCGGTAAAGAGTCCGGCCTCGGTCGAGGGTCCGCCGTCCGGCGACACCGGCCCCTCGAACGTGAACCGCGCGGCCAGGGGATGTTTTTGCAGGAAACTCTTGATCAGCGCCACCACCGCGCCGTGCAGAAGGGGGAGGTTGCGGAAACGCGCTTCACGCTTGGCCGGATGGATGTTGAAGTCCACCAGGGCCGGATCGATGTCGATGAACACGAAGGCGATCGGTTTCAGGCCGCCGGGCAGATACCCGTCGTAGCCGTATTCCACGGCCTGCAGCAGGGAATACTCGAAGATGCGCCGGCGGTTGACGTAGATCTGGATGAATTTGCGGTCGGGTCGTGAAACCTCGGGCCCCGAGCAGACCGCGGTCACGCTGAATCCCGGGCCGCCCGCGTCGTGCGTCTCCAGAAAGTCGGGCGGGAAGGCGCGTTCGTGCGCCAGGGCCGCGCGTTCGGCCAGGGAGGCGGGGGGCAGGAACAGCGCCATTTTCCCGTCGCTCCACAGGCGGAAGGCGACCGCGGGATGGGCCAGGGCCTTCTCCGTGAAGACGGTCCGGCACAGCGTGCCTTCGGTCTGCGGCCGCTTGAGAAAGCGCTTGCGCGCCGGCATGTTGAAGAAGAGCCGGGACACGTCCACCACGGTGCCGGGAAGCGGTCCGATCTCCTCCATGGAAAGCCGTTTACCGCCTTCGATCAGCAGGCGCCGTCCCGCCTTCCGGCCCGCGGCCGTGCTTGTGATCTCCAGGCGGGCGCAGGCGGCCATGCTCGAAAGGGCCTCGCCGCGGAAACCCAGGGTGGCCAGCCGGTCCAGGTCTTCCAGGGTTTGAATTTTACTGGTGGCGTGGGGCAGTCCGCAGAATTCCAGGTCGGCGGGCGGGATGCCCGCGCCGTTATCCACCACGCGGATGCGGGCGTTGCCCCCCTCTTCCAGCCGGCATTCGATCTCCGTGGCACCGGCGTCCAGGGCATTGTCCAGCAGTTCGCGCAGCACGGCGGCCGGCCGGTCGATGACTTCGCCGGCGGCGATGCGCCGGGCGGTTTCGTTGGAGAGGATGCGGATCGGGCGGGGGGCGGCCGTGGGCATGGGTCACTGTATACCGATAGGCAAAGGCAAGGCAAGAGCGGCCGTGGCCCGCGGCGATTTCACGGTATGATCCTCGGTTTCCAGCCGTAGCGGTCCAGGTCGATGCCGCCGTCCGGCGGGATAATGACCCCCTCGGCCTCAAGCAGCCGCCGCTGCAGTTCATACCCGGCGCCCGGGGGCAGAGAGATGCGGCCGCGGCTGTTGACCACGCGGTGCCAGGGGAGGCCTTCCTTCTCCGCCGATGAATGCAGTGTCCGCACCACCTGCCGGGCGGCCCGGTTGTTGCCGGCCAGACCCGCCACCTGCCCGTACCCGGCCACCCGGCCGCGGGGGATGCGC
>CAYQRT010000328.1:0-3623 GCA_964419695.1 uncultured Spirochaetaceae bacterium
GGTCAAAGGTGCTGGTACCTTCAATGGAAGGCTGGTTGACACGTTTGGCGACAACCAGGGTATAGGTCTTGCCGTCGGCGGTATAGGTTCCAATTTTTTTACCGGATTCGGTGCGGGGAATGTAATATTCCACGAGCGGGGAACGCATCCATCCGTACACCGCGGGGCCCCAGTCACAACCGCTGCAGCTGCCCGACCAGGTGATCGTCCTGGAGGTTGAGCCGATGCCCCAACCCAATCCCGTGACGAAATTGGCTTTGTTGAAGGTCACTTTGAAACTGCCGGCTTTACATCTGCCTGTGCTGTTTGTGCTGACCACGCCGGGAACGGCCTGGGGAGCGGGTTTGGGTGCGGCTTTTTTATCGCCCGTGGCGCAGCCGACGAAGAATAACAAACCGGCCGCCAGAAGCACGACCGTAATCGCAATAAAGCGTTTGTGGGGCATATAGTCCTCCTTTATTCTGGCCGGCAGTGTGCCCGCCATCATCATCTTCGCAAGCAGGGCGTGTCAGTTAATTATCAACCATGCCTAAATTCTAGTCAAGACCACCCGCGCCTTCCGGCAAGCTGCCGGGGTACCGGGACCGAAAGGATTTCGTCACCAGGAACAGGATGACTGACCGGAATGATGACAAGAGGATATCTTTTATCTTGGCCGGGCAGTTGATTGACAAGGGCTTTTGGCGGGACGAACCGATGCCGGCGGGAGACTGACGTCCAATCCGCGCGCCCCGGCCGTTTCGCTGCTACAAGGCGACGATGATCACGCCGACCACAATAAGAATGATCCCGCCCAGGCGCAAAAGCGAGAAGCTTTCTCCAATAAAAATCACCGCCATGAGGTAGGTGACGATATAGCCGATACTCGTCAGCGGCCGGGCCAGTCCCAGCGGGAAAAATTTAAGGATAAAAAGCCACAATAAAAAGCTGGCCCCGTAGCACAGCCCGCCCGCCCAGATCCAGGGGCTTTTTATAATTTCAACTACAAAAGCCGGTGAAAGCGACGTGGTGGCGCCCGGAGCCACGCCCAGCTTGAAAAAGACCTGCCCCAACGCCCCCAATAAAATCGACACGGCCAGGAAAACAACAGGCATGACACTCCCTCTCAGCAATTTAATCATTTCACCCGATTCCGAAGTGACCCAGCGTAATAATGCCGATGACCGCGACGAGCCAGAGACCAACGGCGATGATCAGCCCCTTGTCCCGCAGTACGATGTCGGAAGGATCGCCGCCGTTTTCCTTTTTATACACCAGGAACAAATATCGGAAAACGCCGTACACCACGAGAGGTACGGTGTAGACCAGCGCGCCGGTGTGGAAACGCGCCACCGTGTCCGCGTCAGCGGTATACAGGGCGTAGGTGATGATGATGCAGGCGATCGACACCACGATGGCATAATCGAGGAGCTTGACGTCGTACTGACCGAGCACGGGCCTGGTTTTGGCCTTCTCCGGCACGTGGAGTAGATCGTGACGCCGCTTGCCGAAGCCCATGAAAATGGAAAGGAAGAGGGTGGCCAGGATGAACCAGCTGGAAAGGGAGACGTTGATGGCCAGGGCGCCGCCCAGCACGCGGATAGCGAAGAGCAGGGCGATGGTCATCACGTCCACCAGCACCACCCGCTTCAACCACAGGCTGTAGGTGACGCTCAGGACAACATAGGCGCCGGCCGCCGCCGCCGTGGGCCAGCCGACCGGCAGCGCGGCCGCGGCCGCCAGGACGCAGAACACGCCGGCCATGACGAGCGCGACCGGAACGGACACTGCCCCGGACGCTACCGGCCGAGACGCTTTTTTGGGGTGGCGGCGGTCCAGATCCCGGTCGATGACGTCGTTGACCACGTACCCGGCGGACGAGGCGAAACAAAAGGCGAGCATGGCGAGCGCACTCTGAACGACCAGCGTGAGGCTGAAAAAACTCACTGAAAAAATAAGCGGAAAGAAGACGAAGCAGTTTTTAATCCACTGCCGCACGCGGATGAGATCGATGAGGTCGAGAAAAACGGATCGCCTCTTCATTGGATGGTTGCCCTTGTCATGCCGAAAATCCCCGATTGCGGGGCGCGCGGCGCCGCTCGACCGGTCGTCCGGCACGGGTGCCGGTCCACGCGCTTCAGTATACCATCCGGAAGGAGGATCGATCAAGGAAAGAGAGCGGCAACGCACCACGGGGAATCTTGCGTTATCCGCCATATATGATATTATGGGACTGGATTATGCTGAAAACCACATGGTTTTTAAGCATTTCCGATTATAGGGAACTTCGAAAAACCCTCGATCTTAAGGAATGGAGTGTTTTCGAAGTTCCTGAGAAGAATCGCTATTTTCATTCTCCAAAAGGAAATATCGATTCTTCACGGGGAGTCGAACCCTCGAAAAACAGTAGTTTTTCGAGGTTCCCTATAATGATTTTATATTGAGTATACGATGAACACATTTCCCGGTATTTTAAAATCGCTGTACACCGGCCGCGCCGTCTGTCTCTGCCTGGTCTTTCTGACCGCGGCCATGGCCGGGTGTCCGTCCAATGAAGAAAACCGCTACGTCGTGGCCGTGCTTATCACCTGCGACGACCACGGCGTCATTCGGGAAACGCGCCGCTACAACTATGACGACCGGTGGCGGCGGATCGGGGAAACGGTCACCGACGGCAAAGACGTTGTCCGCTCGACTACCTCGTGGCGCTACCTGGCGGATGATCACGCGGTCAAAACGGAACGGCGTCCGGACCAGCCGGGCTGGTCCCTGCAAAGCGACGTCTGGTACGCCCAGGGCCGGGTGCGCGGCGAGGAATCGGTGGTCACCGACGGCGGGACCGCCACCACCATCCGCGTTGAGTACGCCTCCAATGCGCACGGTGACCCCTCCTCGTACACCCGCACCGTCACCGACGACCGCGGACGGCTGCTCGAACGCTTCTCCGAACTCTACGAATACAAGTACACCGAATGGGGAAAACCGGCCGTTAAAACCGTGAAGATGGGCGAATCGCCATCCAGCGCCGCGTCCAGCCGGACCACCTACCGGTATAACGTCGACTTCATGCTGGTTTCCGAGGAGACCGCGTCGGAAGAGGGGTTGACGGGTAAAAAGCAGTATGTGTACGACGACCACAAACGCGTCGTCGCCGTGCACGGCGACCACCCCTCCCGTCATGAATACTACGAGTATTTCGACAAGGTGCAAGGCCAACCGGAACCGCCCCTGCCGCCCGCCTTTCCGCTGACCGGAACGGTCAACGACGCCGACGTGCTCATCGTGCGTTCCGACGAACTGGGGGCCGAAAAGGCGGGCACCCTCCTGAAGGAAGAGCGCGTATCCGTGCTGGAGGTGTCGGATAGGATCGACGCCCGGGCGGGACTGCGCGCCCCCTGGTTCCGCATACGCACGGCCGAGGGTCTGGAGGGCTGGACATTCGGTTATTTCATCAACACGGACGGATTTTTCAACGTACTCGCCTTCGGGGGCGACATACTCGACTCGGCCCCGCCTCCCGTCGTGCTCACCTCCGTCTATTTCAACCGGCCGCGCACGCGACTCTATACTGATCTGGTCGGCTTCTCCGTCGGGGAAACGGCCCCGGCCGGCGACCAGGCCAGGTTCCTCCGGCAGGACAATCA
>CAYQRT010000329.1:0-3610 GCA_964419695.1 uncultured Spirochaetaceae bacterium
GTGCTATGAGTTGTATAAAAATCTACAGTGTTTACCATAAAAACCCTCCCAATGACATTTTCTTCTCAGAATAACCGCGTGTGCTTGGCACTTTCTATCAGTAACCTCCTATGACGAGACTATTGAGCCCACGTTCATAACACAACGTTGCCGAAAAGCACACTATAAAATCTGTGGGTCGAACATGTCAAGCAATTTCTGCAGGTTCTTTCTTCTTGAACTAATGAAACACATCACGCAAAGGATGGCTAACATACGCTTAACTTGTTCGGCGCCTGAGATATCAGGCTAACGTCCGTAGGATCAGGCTTCAGGGCGCCGGTTTCTTCCGAGGTGTAGGCGCAGTCCCAGACGTCTTCCAGTCCGAGATAGACCACTTTTTTGGTAATGGGCATGTCCGACAGCAGGGCGGTCTTCAGCCCCTTGCGACGCAGCCTGAGTATGAGACCGCGCAGGCCGCGGAAAGGCCGCATGCCCGACAGGGCATTGAGCCATCTGCCATAGATAATCTTTTCCGTGAGTTCGGCCGCCCGGTCCGGACTGGTACCGAGCCGGCGCGCCATAAGAGAGGCCTGATGACTCCTGAAGTCTTCTTCGCCGCGGCTGTGCCGGACCTCGCGGCGCACCCGGCTGAAAGCGTAGAGGATACGCGGATGTCGGAGCGCCACGGCCAGTGTGGGGAACAGCATGCGGTATTCGGGATAGAGCGTGCCGTCGAGATCGAAGGTGACTGCCTTGATTGAACGCAGGTCGATGGGGTGGCTGGTCGGTCGCTGTTTCATGTGCTCCTGTCGTGCTGTTGCCGTCCTGATAAAGATGACGGATCCCCCCGCCTGGAGGACGTTCTCCTCTGCACAATAGTACATGCGTCCCGATTATTCAATATGGAAAAGGGAAAAATCTCCTCCCAGACGGATCCTGACCAGGTGGATGTCGTTGGCCGCGTATTTTTTCATGAAATCGTCGATAGCGGGATCTTTGTGCTGATCCATGACCGTCATGTGAAATCGTCCCTGGTCGTCAAAATAAGGAAACAATGTGGCCACGTGGAAATATTCCTGGCGCAGGGGATTTTTGTTATATATATCGTTGACGGTAGCCTGATCCGCGGTTCCCGGTTATTCTATTGAAAGAAAGTACAACACCACCTTCAGGTCACGGACAGGGTAGCCAAGGTCTTCGCGGTAATCGAGAAAGGGCACATGGCGGACGTCCGCCGCCTCGATATCGGGGCGGGGAGCACCTGTTTGCGCTGCGGCCAGCCGGGACGCCAGGTTCCTGGTCCAGTCCAGACCGAAATACGCATCCGTGATTTCTTCGTTTCGGGCGCTCCACCGGGTGCCGCGCCGGTCGGGATGGCGCTTTTTCAGGCTGGCAATGTCCAGCAGGGACCCGGTCAGGGGTTGATAGAGACCGTCGACGATCCATTTCATGAATCCGGAACAGTTGAGACCGGCGCGTCCTTCCTGCTTCTTCCCGTCGCGTATGGTGACGAATTCACCCCGTTCGTTGATGGCCCCGTCCTCCGTCTCCCGGATGCGGGGGAATTCGCGTTCGATGGTCGTGACAAGATCCTTGACCAGGCGGTCTTCCGGCCTTCCGCCATGGTAAAGCAAACTGGACCAATCAACCACTCCCTGGCTCATGTCGATTATCGAAGCGAACGGCGCGGTGAGAAGGGCCTCCAGGGTGGAGGCGAGGTGCACCTCCTGATGGATTATCACGCCAAAGAGGTAGACGGTCATCAGGGTGAGGCCGTCCCGGGGGATGATTTCGAGATAGCAGCCGGGATCATCCCGGTAGGGAATCCCGATCGACTCGAACCGTCCGGTGACGAGGCTGCGCTTAATCACATAATGTCCCCGTCCCCATTCCGCATACCCCGAGGGAGTCTCGGTAATAAAGAGGAAAAATGCCGATTTCCGCTTTATCACCACCTTGAACAGAACGCGTTGTTCGCCTCCGCGGAAAGCAAAGTATTCCCGTTTTGCAACCAGGCGACCGACCGGCACGGTCATGGTCCCCAGACAGCCCTCGCGGACAAGATTGGTCTCCACGATGCCGCTGTCGCGCAGGAGGTCTTCGGATAGGCTCTTCGCGGCCAGCCATTGAAAGGGGATGAATAAGGCGATGATGCCTAGCAGGATACGCATATAATATAATATCGGTACCGGCGGGCATACCATTAAGGCCGCGCGGAAGCGCGAGAGAACGGCAGGGCCGGCCTAGTGTGCGGAGCGGTCGTCATCGCGGGTATCATTGACGCGCATCAGGATGTCAAGAAGCTCGCCCCTGATCTCCTGCACTGACAGCTTGATGTCGATTTTTCGGGAGGCGAGTTCCTCCCAGATTTTCTGCTTGGCGCCTTCCAAGGTGAGTTTTTTTTCATGCAGCAGGTATTTCAGCCGGAAGAGGAGTTGGATTTCACGCTCCGTGTACAGACGGCGGCCCGTCAGGCTGCGTTTGGGCTTGAGAAAGGGAAACTCTTTCTCCCAATACCGGATAATGTACGGTTTGAGATTGAGCAGCATGGCCGTCTTTCCTATCGAATACTTCTTCATGATTCGGAACTTTGGGATTTCCTGATTTCGATCTGCAGGGGAACGTGGCGGAATCCGAATTGTTCCCTGATCCGGTTTTTCAGGTACCGGAGATACGATTGCGGAAAGCCCCGTCTGGCATTGACAAAAACGATGAATCGGACCGGGTCAGCGCTCTCCTGGGTGATGTACCGGATACGGGTGTTCTTCTTCAGGGGAATGTCGTAGCGGGCCTTCCATTCCTTAAGGGCCCGGTTCAACTCGCCGGTCTCTACGCGCCGGCACATTTCCGTACGCACCCGCAGCACCGTGGCCAGCACCTTTTCCACGCCCAGCCCGGTGTGTGCGGATACGGGCACAAGCGGGATGTGTTCGGCGTCAGGGAACAGGAAGAGGATGCGGTCCAGAATCGCCCGCTCGGCGTTTTTCACCGTGGGGACCAGGTCCCATTTATTGAGGGCCAGGACGAGTCCCTTGCCTCGACCGAGAACGAGGCCGGCGATTTTTTTGTCCTGCTCGCTGAATTCCTGGAGGGCGTCCACCAGGAGAATGACCACGTCGCTTTCCTCGATGGTTTTGATGGAGCGGTTGACTGAATAATATTCAAGAGAGGTGTCAATACGGTTTTTCCGGCGGATGCCCGCCGTATCAAGAATTTTCAAACTCTTGTTTCGGAACTCAATGAAGCCTTCGATCACGTCGCGGGTGGTGCCGGGGACGTCGGAAACGATGGCCTTTTCCAAGCCCAGGATGCGGTTGAGGAAGGTGGACTTGCCCGTATTGGGACGCCCCAACAGGGAGATGACGATGTCGGGCGAGGGGCCGCTCAAGACGGCATGCCGTCCGGTTTCAGCCGACCGGGCCAGGGATCGTTCGATCTCAATCGTCAGCGAGCGCATGTTTTTGCCGTGCTCGGCCGATACGCCGATGGTGCGCGTGAAGCCGAGGGCGTGTTTTTCATGCAGCAACATCTCCTTCTTGTCGCTGTGCTGTTTATTGACGACGAGGATGTTCTTGTCCCGGTAGGAGTGTTGCAGCTGGATGTACTCCTCGTCTTCGGCCGTCAATTC
>CAYQRT010000330.1:0-3609 GCA_964419695.1 uncultured Spirochaetaceae bacterium
CATTAGGCGAACGGGTGGCCGCCGGCCAGGTGATCGCCCGCGTGGATCCCTCGCGGCCGGGCCAGCGCTACGTGCCCAACCCGGTCACCGCCCCCATCGCCGGAACCATCACTTCGCTTCCCATCCGCATCGGGAGCACGGTTTCCCCGCAGAGTCCCATCGCCAAGATTTCCCGCACCAACGACCTGGTCATCACCACCAACGTGGCGGAGCGGTTCACGGCCAGGATGAAGACCGGGCTGGACGCCGAGGTCCGGCTGGACGCCTTTCCCGGCGAACGCTTTCCCGCCAAGGTTACGGAAGTCAGCCCGGTGGTGGATCCGGTCACCCGCTCGCTCTCCGTGAAACTGGCTTTTACCGCGGGGACGGACCGGATCAGGGCGGGCATGTTCGCCGAAGTCAGGATCATCACCGACGTCAAGCGGGACGTGGTGCGCGTTCCCTTTAACTCCATTGTACGGGCCGAGGGGAAGTCATACGTGTTCGTGGCCGACGAGGACAAGGCCGCCGCAATGGGGCCCGACCAGTCCGGGCACGCCGCGGGCGTGGCGCAGAAGCGGGCTGTGACGACCGGGCTGATCGTGGACGACAAGGTGGAGATTGTAAGCGGCGTGGCCGCCGGAGAAAAGGTGGTCGTGGCCGGCCAGAAGTCGCTGGATGACCAGGCGCGGATCAGGATTATTGAGGAGCTGCCCGGCTTTCCGGAACAGGATGTAATTGCGGGAGGTGACCGGTGAGTATCGTCCGCACCGTCGTCAACCGTCCCACCACCGTGGCGGTTATCTTCGTCCTGTTGGTCGGTTTCGGGATCTTCACCGCCTTCAACCTGGCGGTGGATCTGATTCCGGACATCAATTTCCCCATGCTGGTGGTCTATTCCAGTTATTCGGGCGCGGGCCCGGAGCAGGTGGAGAAGACCGTCACCCGGCCGCTGGAGGCCCAGCTCTCCAATGTCAGCAATCTGACCCAGATATCGTCCAACTCCAACGAAGGGTCGGCCATGGTTATTTTGGAGTTTACCTACGGCACCAACATGGCCGAAGCGGCCAACGACGTGCGCGACCGGCTGGAGTTCGTCAAGCAGCTGCTGCCGGACGAGGTATCGACTCCCATGATTTTCAAGTTCGACCCCTCGATCATCCCCATCCTTCAGCTTAAAATTTCAGGCAACAAGAGCCCGGAGGACCTGCGCCAGCTGGCCGAGGATTTCATCCAGCCGCGGTTGGAACAGGTGGACGGCGTGGCCCTGGCCTCGGTCTCGGGCGGCCGCGACCGCGTGGTGCGGGTGGACATACCCCAGAACCGGCTGGAGGCCTACAATATCGGCATCACCCAGATCCGGGGCATGCTCCTGGCCAACAACCTCCAGATTTCGGCGGGCAGCATCTCCGAGGACGGCGTCAACTATCTGGTGCGCAGTTCCGGCGAGTACGCGAGCATTGACGAGATCAAGAACACCATCGTGGCCTTCAAAGGCGCGCCCGCCTCGCCGCTCAATCCCGGCGGAGGCACGGTGGGCGTCCGCCTGCGGGACATCGCCCACGTGGCCGAGGGGTACCGGGACGTGAACACCTCCATCTACATCAACGGCGAGCCCGGTATCTTCGTCACGGTGCAGAAACAGAGCGGCAAGAATTCGGTGCAGGTGGCCGACCGCGTGCTCAAGCGCTTTTCGGAAATTCAGCAGTCCCTGCCCGTGGGCGTGCAGATCGGCATAGCCAATGACACCACCACCATCATCAGAAACTCCCTGCGGGAGGTCTCCTCCTCCGCCCTGCTGGGGCTGGTCCTGGCGGTGTTCATCCTGTTCATCTTCCTGCGCAGCCTGAAATCCACCGTGGTCATCGGCTTAGCCATTCCCATCTCCCTGGTCATCACCATGATGTTGATGTTTTTTTTCAACCTGACCCTGAACCTCCTCACTTTGGCGGGCTTGGCCCTAGGCATCGGCATGTTGGTGGACAACAGCATCGTGGTGCTGGAGAACATCTACCGCTACCGCGAGAAGGGAGCCAAGCTGCACACCTCGGCCATCCTGGGTACGCGTGAGATGATGGTGGCCATTACGGCCTCCACCCTCACCACCATCTGCGTATTTTTACCTCTGGCCCTGTTTAGCAACCAGCTGGAGTTTATAGGGGAAATGTTCTCGGGACTGGCGTTTACCATCGTCATCGCCCTGGCCACGTCATTGGTGGTGGCCATCTTTCTGGTGCCGGTGCTGGCCAGCAAGTATTTTTCCATCAACACCCGGCTGGAGCTCAAGCTGCCGCCGTTCCTGGAGCGGATCGACAATGTCATGGAGCGGTTTTACCGTGCTTTGGAGGGCGGATACAAGAAGGCGCTGGCCTGGGTGCTCAAGCATAAACTATTCACCCTCATCGCCGTGGCGGTGCTCTTCGTGGGCAGCTGCGCCGCCATTCCCCTGGCCGGGTTCGAGCTCATGCCCTCCCAGGATCAGGACACGGTGCGGATTTCGCTCGATCTCCCGCCGGGAACCGCGCTCTCGGTGACCGAGAGCACGCTCTTCCAGATGGAAGCGGTGATCCGGCAGGAGATCAAGGGCTACAAGGACATCATCCTCATCTCCGGGCAGGGGGGCATGTTCTCCATGACCGGCAACACGTCCAACAAGGGGAGCATCACCGTCAACCTTCTGCCCTTCAAGCAGCGGGGTGAGGAATACAAGGCCATCCAGGCCAGGTTGCGCCGGCACTTCGGCGACTTCCCCGGCGCCACCTTCTCCTTCGGCGGCGGGGGCATGGGCAATTTCGGTTCGGCTACTCCGGTGGTCATCACCTTCAAGTCCGAGGACCGGGAATTGGCCCGGTCAGTGGGGAACAAGGTGCTGACCCTGCTCAAGGAGCGGGTGCCCGAGGTGACCGAACCCGTCTTCAACCTGCAGGAGGGCCTGCCCGAGGTGCGGCTGGTCATTGACCGGGAGAAGATCTACTCGCTCGGCCTCAACATGTCGTCGATCGGCACGGAACTCAAGGCCAACATCGACGGCGTGGTGGCGGGCCGCTACCGCTCGGCCGGATCGGACATCGATATATTCCTTATCCTGGAGGAACGCAACCGCGACCAGCGCCTGGACCTGGACAAGATCTTCGTGCTTAATCCGCAGGGACAAAAGATCATGGTGTCCACGTTCGCCAAGTACGCGCCGGACACAGGGCCGGTCACCATCAACCGGGAGAACCAGTCGCGCTACCTGCGCATCAATGCGGGGCTGGCCCCGGGCGCCAATGTCACCGCGGTCATTCCCGAGATTCAAGGGTTGATCGCGGCGGAGATTCCACCCAACGACAAACTGCTCATCGAGTACGGCGGCGATTTCGAGGATATCCTCAAGTTCGTGCCCATCCTCATGGGCATCATGCTCATCTCCGTGCTCCTGGTTTTCGGGGTCATGGCCTCGCTCTTCGAGTCCTTTCTCGATCCCTTCCTGGTCATGTTCACCATCCCCCTCACCCTGATCGGTGTGGTGGGCATCCATCTGATCATGGGCGAACCCATGAGCCTCTTCACCATCGTGGGCCTGGTCATGCTCCTGGGCATCGTGGTCAACAACGGCATCGTGCTGGTGGACTACACCAACCTGATGCG
>CAYQRT010000331.1:0-3565 GCA_964419695.1 uncultured Spirochaetaceae bacterium
AAGCCTGCATTGCGGACTGAAAAAGATTTAGCCACAAAGGCACGAAGGACACAAAAAAAGAGAAAATAGGAAAAAGAAAGATTCCTATACTCAAGCGAATTTCGGTGAACCAAGAAAATACCGTAAGGAAGTTTCTCGAAATCTTCAGAACAGACCAGTACCTAAGCACGCAACAACTTTAAGTAGCTCGAACGTTCTTTTTCCCCATTTTTCCCCTTCGTGCACAGCACATCCGGCAGGATGCGCCCGTGCCCTTCGCGGGTAACCCGGATCAGGCTGCTAGAATTCCAGTTCCACCACGGGGATGACGTCGCAGACCAGGCGGTAGAAGCGTTCCCGCGCCTCCACGTCCTTCTTGACGCGGTCGGCGATGCACACGGCTCCGATGCACCGGGTCCTGGTGAAGAGGGGGCAGACCAGGAGAAAGAGATTTTTATCTTTTACGTAAAACGGCACGGTGTTATTCTCCGCCTTCTCTATGACAAGACGATCAGTCGCCGTATCGGGACCGTACGATGAACCGGAGACGATCCGGTCGGCCAGGTTTTTTATCTTCTTGTCCTTGCGGGCCAACAGGGCGTAATTACCGGCCTTCTCCATCACGGGCAGAAGACGGGCGAGCATATCAAAGAGCTCCTTGCGGCTGGAACACTTTTTTACCCTCCTGAGCAAGGTGTGGGCAATGACCAGCTCCTGCCGCTCCCGCTCAATATCATGCAGGTGCGCCAGGAGTTCGTCCTTCTTGAACGTGACAGCCAGTTCGGATTTATGCGTGAAACTGTCGGCCGCAAAATCCTCAAAGGTAAGGAGCTTGAAGGCGTAAAAATCCTCAGGATTTTCGAAGAGAGGGGCGAACTCCTCTGCGCCGTTCCGTTCTCCCAATGGCGCCGCGACGCCATTGGACTCTACCCTTTTGGTTTCGTTTTGAAAATACTTCTTGGCCAGCCACTGGACGATCTGCTCCCGCGTGGCGTACCCGGGATCCGCGGCGGATTCCCGCGCCTTACCGTTCCCGTCCGCCCGCGCGTCTTTTTGAGCGGTGGGGCCGCCTCCCTGGGCCGCGCGCGCCGCGCGCCAGAGCCGAAAAAGGTCGCGCAGGTTGGAAAGATTTTCCAGTCGTTTATCGGGTTTGGGTGCGAGCGCCCGAGAAATGAATTCTTCAAGCGCCGGCGGAACTTGGGGGTTGATGCGCGTCACCTCCGCGAATTCCCTTCCCAGCTTCTGCTTGAGAAGCGACTTCTCATCGCGGGCATCGAAGGGATATCGCTGGGAAGCGAGCAGATAAGCCAACACCCCCAGTGAATAAACGTCGGTGCCCTTGCCCACGTGCTTGCGTTGCATCTGTTCCGGAGACGAAAACTCATGGTCCAGGTAATCAGGATGAGCGATGCCGATATTGGCAATACGCACCTCGCCATTGCGGGTCAGGAGCACGTTTTCCGGCCGGATATCGGTATGTACGATTTCCTGCGCGTGCAGGTAGGCCAAAATCTCCCCCGCGGCCATGACCACGGCCGCCGCGATCGGAGGCGGCACCGAACGCACCCGTGACAGTATCTCCGACAAAGGCACGCCGTCCTCGCAGTCGTAGACCACGAAGAAACTCGACCACGTCTTGACCACGTCCAGGGGGCGGACGATAAAGGGTTCGTTCAGATTGGCCGTCACCTTAAGCCGGGAGAGCAGCCGCTCGCGGTATTTTCCATCCCGGACAAAAATATGCGGCACCAGATGCAGTCGGATGGCCCGCTGCAGTGTGTCATGGCGGCCGGAAAACCAGACCTCTCGCTCCCGTTTGAGGATGAGATCCGTGACCAGATAGTTACCGATGCTCCGCTCGCTGCCGCCCACGCCTCCCTGGCGTATGCTTTCCGCCACCAGATTGGTAACCACGGTGGAAAGAGGGGCAAAGGCGTTCAAGCAATGCGTCCAGTCCGCCCGGCTGATGGAAAGAAGCTCGGTACCCGCCTGCAAGGCAAAGGCGTTCTCGACCGACGATTTTTCCGCCAGGACGGCGGCCTCACCGAAGAACCCGCCGGCTGTGCGTTCGTACTCGTTATGATGGTGGTAAAGCGTCTTGACCTTCCCCTTGTGCACCAGAAACAACCGGTCCGCCGGTTCGCTGTGCTCAACGACCACCTGACCACGCTCCAGCACATGCTCCTGAAAAAGGGGAGCGACGGCCTTGATGACTTTCAGAGGGACATAGGAGAACAGGCTGTGGCCTTTGAGTATCTTTTCCTTATTCACCGTCATTCCCTTCCTTAAGAAGCTGCACCCAGTAATCGTCGTTCTTCACGCTCTTGAACTGATATCCCAACGGCTGCCGCCTGAAGTGCATGGGAAGAAAGTTCTTGAGATAATAGACCGATACGGGCAGGGCGCACAAGAGTGAAATGAAGCAGACCGCCGGAAAGACGTACATGGGATGCACCCGGATAAACAATATATTGAGTGTGGAAAAAAGAATGTTCAATCCGGCGAACAACGCATAGAGAAGAATAACGGCGCGGCTCCAGTCGGTAAAATAAAGAAGCACGCAGACACAGGTAAAGAGAATGTAAAGGGCATTCCCCCACAGCGAGGTTCTGAACAAGGGGATGTCTTCAAGGTCCAGCCCGAGGATGGTGTAGACATGCGTGGCAAAGTACGTGAACAAAAAGACGGAACTTAAAAGTATTTTCATCACGGCGGATGCGGAACGCAGCGTAAAATCCGACAGTTCTTTCCGGCAGGCCTCAATGTCCGCCAATTGCTTCTTCAACCGGATACTTTCGTAGAAATCCCGGTACCGGCGGTAACACCCCTTCTCGGTCTTGAGAATGAAATAAACGAACGCGGGCAGGACGAAGACGAACGCCAGGGAAAAGGCGATATTCACGTTGTACGTAGCCTGGAAAAGCGGGAAAGCTTCGTTTTCGATCCCGAGAATCCAGGCCACCAGCTTGTCGGCGAACAGTCCCCCCGCCAGCAGGAACCCGATGAGCAGGGCGGCCGGATCGCGCCGGGCATAGGTCAGCAGGTCCTTCTTCAACGCAAACGAGAAGCCGAACTGGTGGGAAAACAGAAACCACTGGATGAAAAAAATAATGACCTGGGCCAGTGAGAGCCCCAGATAGTATCCCAGCGGTCCGGCGATCGTCCTTCCGACCAAACCCGCTCCCGGGAGGATCATGAGGAGGACGAAATAGCCGGCAGCCAGCAGGGGGAAATACCCGAGGGCGCCGTGCACGACGAAAAGCTCAAGGGAACAGGAAAACAGAACAAAAAAAAGAATGATGAAAATCTTGTGGCTGAGGGGCATGTCCCAGGGGACAAGGAAGATGGCGCTGGCGACAAAGGCAAGAAAAGCGGTGACGAGCAGCCCCCCGCTCAGCGATGCCTTAATATCATGTTCGGACAACCGATGCCGCCAATTGCTCAAGAAACGCATGAGCAACATATTGACCCCGCTTACCAGGAGAAGGGCGCCGGCCACAGTGAAGACCAGGGCGTGATAATTGAACTCACCCTCGGCCGCGTCCTTGAAGTAATAGGAGATCACCCCGATAAGCAGGACGGTTAA
>CAYQRT010000332.1:0-3553 GCA_964419695.1 uncultured Spirochaetaceae bacterium
ACGCAGGCGGTGAATCCCATATCCACGGCCATGTTGGCCACCGTGGCGCGCGCGGCCATGTCCAGGCCGGCCACACCGGGTCCGGTGAATTCCATGACCTTGCCCAGGCCGGCCCGGCAGGAGTGCTCGCCCAGGAGCGTGAGGATAAGATCCTTGCCGGAGACCAAAGGACGAAACCGCCCCGTCACCCGGATCTCCCACACCTCGGGCACGGTGATGTGGTAGGGAAGCCCGGCCATGGCCTGGGCCACGCTCAGGCCCCCGGCGCCCATGGCCAGCATGCTCAGCGCCCCCCCGGTGGTGGTGTGGGAGTCCGATCCCAGCAGGGTTTTACCGGGCGCGCCGAAACGTTCACGGTGCACGTGGTGTGAAACACCGTTGCCCGGGGGTGAAAATATCACCCCGTAGCGGGCGGCCGCCGTACGGAGAAACACATGGTCGTCGGCGTTGCGGTAGTCGGTCTGGATTACGTTATGGTCCACGTAGCTCACGGCCAGCTCGTTCCTGACGCGCGGCAGGCCCATGGCCTCGAACTCCAGGTAGACCATGGTGCCCGTGGCGTCCTGTGTCAGGGTCTGATCGATCCTGAGTCCGATCTCTCCGCCTTCCTCAATGCGCCCCTCGACCAGGTGGCCGCGCAGAATCTTTTCCGTCAGCGTTCCCCGCATACATACCTCCCCGTTCCCCTAATATAGGCGGGCGGCGCGGGCGAGACAAGCGCCCCCCGGGGAGAACACGGGAGGTAATGGCGAAGGCACCATTGACCGGACGGAGCCCGGGGCTAGACGAGCATGCGATCCAGGAATTCCCATTCGGACCACTGATGCGGGCGGTCGCGCATGAACTCGGTAAACACGGCGAAAAGCCTTTGCATGATTACCGTTTCGGTCGCGTCGCCCATGCCGGTAATGGGCGGCAGGAAGGTGACGTGTGCGTGTTTCCCGACAACTCGAGCGTGACGGGAATAAGCGGTGTCTTGAATTTTGTATGAAAATACGCCGCGCCTTTGTTCACTTTGATTTTCCGGCCGAAAAAATCAACCCCGACCGAACTCCCTGCCTTATGAACATGCGTATCCACAAACAGGAGAATATCGCGGTTGGTTTTCAGGGCGCCGGCAAGTTTGGGAAGCGTGGCCCTGTCGGACCGGTTGAGAAGGGAATCGGCGTCCATATTGAAAATGTCTACAACCCGCGTCATTCGTTCCTGCAGCTCCGTGTAGGAGGCATCCTCCATGACCACGGGAGTCTTTACCGCGATATTATTCCGGGCCAGGGCCATGGGCAAACCGCTGAAATAGCCCGTATGAAACGAGCACAGAATAACCCCGATCCCACGGGCTTTTTCCCGATCGTATATTTCGCGATTTTTCAGGATGAATTTCGTGGAGTAATATGTATCAAGGTCTTTTATTCGCGCATAGAAGTAATAAAACCGGTGGAAATCATTATCCTTCTGAAGACGTATATTCTTTTTCAAGATTCTCCTGACATGGTAATGCCCCACCCTGCTTGACAACGTTTTTTCCATATGACCGCGTATGGTTCGCTTTTTTTCCGCGGCATATCTGAATAACAATCTCCACAGTGTTTTGGCGGTCGGCATCGAGAACCATGGCGGCGTGGATTGGACAAGGAACATGACCAGGCGTATAAGGAAAACATTGAGTGACTTTTCCAAAAGGGGGAGAAGGGTGCTTTCCCGCTTTTGCTCCACCGTATCGGCTCCCATTTTCCGGATAAAATTATGTTCCAACAGCAACCTAATAAATGATTTCAAGTCGTCAATTTCATAATTATACGCGGCAAGAATGCCGTTCAGGGTGCATCCGCGCTTCAGCCGCTCCACCAGCCGTCTGGTGTTTTCGGAAAGCCTGATGGCCGTATGATCCTTTTTATGAATCATCACGTAGCCGCTTTCCTTTTTTACCTCAAAAAAAGGGGAAAAAATAATTTTTTTATCACAAGGGATGGGGTGATCCATACTACTCACTATCCTTCATAAGGAGTTGTTCCTTCTTTCGTTTTTCAAAAAGGCGGATAACGACGAGGGCCGCGGCATACACGCAAAGATACACGATATCCCGGAAGCCGACCGGTGGTACGCCGATATTGTGGAACGAAACGCCGGCAAGGGAGCGTACAATAAGCACCACCAGGCCGAACGCCGCCACAATGAGGAGGACCGAGAGCACCGCATAATTTATCACCCTGAGCGCCGAGAATATTTTCACCGCCCGGGCGGCCGTTCGCCGCGCGCTCCGTTTTCCCTTTTTGAAAAACGACGCGAGATACGCGTCCGAAGCGCCGTACAGATTGCGGATGCGGAAAAGCTCGGTGAACACGAAATACAAATCGGTTTTAAAAAGCAGGTTGGCCTGGAAGAGCATATTGAGAACGGAATAGAGAATGACGTAATCCGTGATGAACAAAACGGGAAACGCGTCCAGGCGGAGGCCCATGACCGCCGCCTTGATGATGACGAACACGCTCAACGTCACCACATCGCTGAGCATTCCCGCCAGATACACCCGCAACTTGATCCTCCGGTCCGCCAGGTCGATCCCATTGACGGTTGTTTTAAACACAATGAACACGAACCGGCTGCCCACGCTGAAAGAAGCGGGCACGTGTGACTTCACCGCCGCCAGGTAATGAAACAACTCATGCCGGGCGGGAATGACGAAAGAAAGGACAAGCAGGGCCGGCAGAAAAACTTCCGAGGCGTTCGCATCGAAAAAAACGGTGGTGAATACGATATCCGGACGCGCGATGGCCGACAATCCGGCGGCAAGCGCCAGGAGACCGTAGCAGACGAGCAGCGGAACGGAAAAGAAAAATACGGCCGCCCCATGCGCGATCCGATTAATCGCCGTATGCGGATCATAACGTTGCGTCCGCTGCATCTTCCTGTCGTCAATGCTTTGTATCAAGTTGGCGCCATGCAAGCCCCGGATAAGTCCGTGCAATGAAATCGCCACGTGGTAGGTGTCCCTCAGTTCCTTTTTTATTTCCGCGAGCGTCAGGCCGTTATTCATCAGGTCCAGCGCTCGCGCTCCCGGTTCGGATATCGAGATGCATCGCGTGTTTTTTTGGAAACTCCCCGCGATAATCGCATCGCGCTCGCGTTTCATTTCCAGGGGAAGCGTGCGAATGACGGAATTCTCGGTAACCTGCAAATCGTGTTTCATCGTTGTTTCCCTGTGGAAAAAATACGCCATACAGAGAAAGTACTTTTATAAATGTGATTTATTTTTTCTGATCAGCTAAACGCGCCCACGACGCCGCACACAGCGGCGATAAGGCCGGCGATCGAACCGATCTCTTTGATCATAGTGAGATCTTTCTTTTCAATGACTTCGGCTTCAATTTTCAGTGTTTTTTCTTCTTTCCTCATGATGTGCTCCTTTAGAATATTGATTTCCATATGGCGTATTACTTAAATCCGGCGTCATCGTAATGCGCCGAACCGCCAAAGGGAATCCCCACTTTAGGAGGGAATTTTCAACTCCTTGCGGAGGTGGCATCGGATCGCCTTGATTGAAGCTCCCCGG
>CAYQRT010000333.1:0-3538 GCA_964419695.1 uncultured Spirochaetaceae bacterium
GCAATCATAAAAAAGCCCGGTCATGTCCACCGGGCTTTTTTCAGGTGAGTTTTAAAATGGTGAAAGTGGATCAGTCACCGTAATGTAATCGTCAATGATGCCCTGCAGGTTGTTGAGAATGTCCGGCATATTGCCGGGGATCCAGTTCCAGGCGACCGTATCGGCGGAACTGCAGTATGCCGCCGGGTCTTGTTCCCTGGCGGTATACGGGGGGAACCGCGCGTTCGTATCACCCAGCACATCAACCATCCAGCCGCTGAAGGCCAGGTATCTATTCTGGCTGTACGAAGTAATCCGTCCGGTGTTCAAATTCCTGAGCTCATAATTCTGCATGGTCGAGGCCGGCGCGGACGGCGGCATCATGATTTGATTCAAAGCGTAGGCGGTTCCCGACGAGGGCATGCCGGCGTACTCAATAAGGCCCGGAAAACCTTCCACGACGCTGGTGACGTATTTCCCGGGATACGGATACACGGCGTGCGATCCCTCGGCAATGAACACCAATGGGTGGTTTCCCGCCCGGATGGTGTCATTGTCCATTTGCACGGAGGGCAGATCCGCATGCTGGACCGTATTCGAGGACGCCCATGGCCGCCTGAGCCTTCCCTTGGACCAGAACACCCGTTGGTCAAAAACGCCGTCCCGCCAATTCACCGTGTAATCGAGCAGATCATAGTCGTAATCACAATATGCGAACGAGGTGTTCTCCAGGTGGCCGCCGTATACGGTGTACAGGGGCGTATGCGTCGACTTGTCGAGTATGACCACCAGGCTTTCCCGGTCGAAGATATGGCTTCCGTAGCCGGGCGACGACGGGGACCCTGATTTCAGATCGAACGCGTAAAAGAAATGATAATGGATGAAATCGTACGCCGGCCTTTCCTGGAAGGTGTAATACACCACGGGATGGTCGGGATTCGTTCTCAGGCGCACCCTGGTGCTGTCCACCTGCGCAAGACTGATGTTGATCATGGCGCAGCGGTGGCCGTAAAAGGGCAGTACCGAGTCCATGGCGCCGTAAGCGAATTTCTTTTTATCAAGCAGCGGCTCGTTTATATACTGCCTGAAAATCCGTTCATCGGTCAGGGCAAAGGTCTCATTATTGAGTGAAGAATCGACATTCTCCTTGTTGAAGATGTATTCCAGTGACGCCGGGCGGTAATGCTCCGATGAATGCCGCACCAGAATCGGCGCGTAGGTGCCGGCCAGTTCGTCCATAAGCTCGTTTGACAGGGAATGCTTTTCCGACAAAACGTCCTGCTGCCAGTTCAGGTACGTCTGCCACCCGCCGTAGTAATAGATCCAGCCGAAAAACCAGAACCTGTACCTGTAGCGGAATTTCGTATACACCTTGAACAAGTATGTCCCGCTTGACGGAACGTTGTACGTGAACACGGTGCTGGTGGTCGTCTTGCTGGCGACCGTGGTTCCACTCTGGTTGACGACGTTGTAGATGTAGGTAAAATCCCATCCCATGGGATCGCGGAAATAACCGCTATCCAGAGCAATGGTTATCCGGTTTCCATCGTTGGCGGAAACGGCGAACGGCCCGCCCTGGCCGCCGGCTTTGGTAACGCTCAAGGCGTCCGCTTGCGAGATCTGCTCCGGCGGAACGGGAACGGCGTTTGCAACACCTTCAAGGCTGACGGGCAGAAAACAGATGTTTTCCTTTGCAAACATGCAAAATTGAAGCTTCCCGCTTTTTTCATCATAGGAAAAAGGACGGATTTCCTTTTCTCCCGAACTTTTATCCAGGATGATCAGCGCGTCCGGCTTTTGGTTCACGGCCACGGTGACCGTGAGCGGCTCATCCCCGCCCGCAGCCGCGGCTCCAGCCGCTATGAGCACATCCACCGGTGCGGAAAGAGCGCCCTTCATTCCTTCCGCGGCCACGTCGGCCACCGTCAACGATGTGCTGTATGACAGGGACACCATTGACTCCGCGCCGGGCGGTCCCTGGATGGAATACGAAAGCCGCGCATCGTCTCCTCCGGCCGCGGGGAGATGCGGGAACTGGCAGGCCATGACCAGCATGCCGGCCAGTACTGACAAAATGATGTTGGTTTTTTTCATGATCCGTTGCCTCCTTATAGTGGCTGTATGCCTGAAAACCGCTGTTTGTTCAATTGTAATTTTTGCGGAGACTCTCGTAATTTCTATGAAGGGAAGCATCCGCCCGGATACCGGCAGCCGGCTCCGGTGACGTCACTTTATGTTCTTTTCTTCCATTTCCCATCCGTCCTCATCCGTTCCCATACATGTATTCAAAACTGATACGAAGGAAGCGTGAAAACATGTATAAGACGGGATGGGAACGGATGAGGAGAGAGAGGGAAAAAACGTGTATGACAAGAATGAGCGCGAATGAGGAAAGAATGGGTGGGGTAGATCGCGGGCGGGGTTCAGGCGCTGCAGAAATTGACGTAATTGGCCTGGAAGCGGTTGTTGCTGCCCTGTTCCCCGGGCCAGCCGCCCAGTTTTTCGGGGTCAAGCTCGATGCTGCCGTCGCTTTGGAAAACTGCTGTTGCCTGTTTCAGGCCGTAGGGATTGGCGTCAACCGAGATCTTTATCTGCAGTTGTTTGTCCCGTTCCACCAGGTACCAGGAACCGGAAACCTGATATTCGGTCTTCTCATACGCCGGGCACATGATTTCCACCGTGCCGTCTTCACGGAAGGTGATCTGCATGACCGGGTCATACGCGCCGGGACCGGGCAGCGACCATGTCTTCACGGCTGTGAGCATGGCAAATACGTCGTTGTAATTCCGGAAATCGAATTTCAAGATCTTGTAGAAATCCAGATAGCGGCGAACGAACTTCAGGTCGGGATCCAGCCGGCATTTGCCCAGGTAATCGGGGTTGAGTTCGACGGCGCGGGTCAGGGCGGTCAGGCTTTCCTCCGAGAATTTCATATAGAAAAAAGCGTGAGGGCACGGCCCGTCTTCCACGAGTTTCATATACTTGTCGGGCTGTTCCATTATCCTGGCGTTGGCGCAGGCCAGGTTGTACCAGCCGTGGGCGAGTTTCGGGTCCCTGGCCACGGCCTGGGCGAACAGCCGGGCGCTTCCCGGATAATCGCCCTTGCGGAAAAGATCGTACCCCCGGGCGTTGAGGGCGGCGGCGGTCTGCCCGAAACAATTGACGCTGAGGATGAGCAAGAATTGGAAAGCGGCCAGGATTTTCACAGGTACCCCCGCAATGAGTTAATGGAAAAGACTATGGGCCTTTTGCGCCCGGTATTCGTTGCTTGAGGTAAACGTAACATGCGGCGGACGGTGTTTCAAGACGTTTGCCGGATTCTTCTTTTCTTATCCGGCCCTATCTGTTCCCATACATGTATTCACCTGTACTGTGGATTAGGTGGTGCAGTTTCATGATAACTAAGTCAACATAACAAAGAAATTGAAACTGTCAAGCTACTCCCGTGCAAATAACTCTTTCATATATTGTGCTTGGGAGTAGCCAGAATACATGTATAAGACGGGATGGGAACGGATGAGGAAAAGAGAAGAAGAGGGTTGGTCTGTATTGCGGACGA
>CAYQRT010000334.1:0-3500 GCA_964419695.1 uncultured Spirochaetaceae bacterium
GCCCGGCCCCAGGCATTGGCGTATAAGACCGTACCTGCTCCGTCCACGATCAAGACGGGCACCAACAGGCTGTCCAGAAACCGGTCGAACTCGTCCAGATCGCCGGCGAAGAACCGGCGCCTGCATAAAACGCAGATACCGTGGGAAATGAGATTGGCCGGATCAGCCTCCGGCGAAAGTATTTCCGCGCCGCACCAGGCGCACAAGACGGTCATATACGGCTTGTCCCTTCATCGTAAGCCTAATCCAGATCAAGCAGTTTGTAAAATCTTTCTCTTCCTACCGGACACCGGCTCGAGGCCGGTCCGTTACAGTTTTTTACAAGAATTTACCGGGCTTTGACCAATCGGCTCCTCCTCTCCGGTAGACTGGTATCATCACCGAGATCCCCAAGGAGGAGATGATTATGAAATTCAAAATACCCGCCTTGATCCTGGCGGTCGCCGTGGTGTGCGGCTGCGCCCCGGCGCCGCCCGTGCCGGAACTGACCGGCCGGTTGGCCGGCCTGCGGTTGGGCGATCCGCTGCAATATGAAAATCTCACCGTCATTCCCGTGTTTTCCGACAATCCGGACAGCCGGGATCAACTCGTTCCCCTGGAAACGGCTTTGGAAAACAAGTGGCTGGAGATCAAGGAAATTGAAAGCGGCGAAGTCTCGCGGGTGGTCCTCAACAATAATTCCGATAAAAAGATCTTCATCCTCAGCGGCCAGGTCATTACCGGCTGCAAGCAGGACAGGATCATTGCCGGGGACAGGATCATCGCGCCGGGCCAACGGGATATAGACCTGGACGTGTTCTGCGTGGAGGCCGGCCGCTGGACCGCGGAATCCGCCGGGTTCTACACCAAGAAGAATATGGGCACCGCCGGCCTGCGCGAAAAGGCCCAGCGCAAGGAAGACGCCTCGCAAACCGAGATCTGGGACGAGATCGCCTCCAAGAACGCCAAGCTGGGTGTGGCCACGGACAGCGGCGCATATCAGGACGCGTACGACCAGGCGGAAATCAAAGCCTCGCTGGCCCGCTACAACGAACACCTGGCGCGCGCCCTGGACCGGGACGCGGTGGGCGTGGTGGTGGGCGTGGGCGGCGCGCTGAAAAGCGTGGATGTCTTCGCCAACGCCACCCTCTTCCGCCACTACTGGCCCTCCATTCTCAAGGCCTCCTCCCTGGACGCCGTATCAAGCGACAAGAAAGGATCACTGTCCCGCGAGGACGCCCAGCGCCTTTTGGCCGGCGCCGGCGACAAGGAGTTCACCAAAACCGATCAAAAGGACGATTCCCGGGCCGCGGTCTATCTGGACGAGAAGATAAATTCCAATGACATCGAAACCGGCGGACAACGCGTGCACTTCTCGCTCTTTCCCGTGGAAACGCGCCAGCGGGAGCGCCGGCAAGAGATGAGACGGAACGACGACCGGATCGATTTTGAACAGCCTCTCAACAATCAGCTCAAGATGGAAGAGTAACCGCTTCCCCCGATCACTTCTCCTTTCTTTCCCCCTCGAGCCGAGGAACGGGCCAAAGCCCCTCCCTCGGCTATTTTTTCCCGTTGCCGACGGTCAGGAGATCCTCAATACGCGAAAAGACCGTGTGGTCGAAGTCGTCGCGCACGGCCACGCGGCGCACGTCGGACAACTTCTCCAGCTGGCGGACGATCTGCTCCAGCCGCTCGTCCCGCGTGACCAGCAAATACATGCGGCTGGTGTCGCCCTGGCCCACGGGCGCGCAGAGAATGGCCTCCAGGTTGAAGGCCCGGCGGGAAAAGAGCCCGGTGATGTGGGACATGACCCCCGCGTGGTTGTTGACGGAGAGTTCGATGATGGTGTTGGGATAATGCGTCTCCATAAGTTATTTCCTCCTTCCGGATAGGGCCGCGACGTTGGCGGCGCCCGGCGGCACCATGGGGAAGACGTTTTCGGTTTCGCCGATCATCATCTCCACCAGCACCGGGCCGCGGCGTTCCAAGACGCGGGCGACCGCCCGGCTGTCCCAGGCCTCCAGCCTGATCGCCTCCACGCCGAACCCGCGGGCCACGGCGCTGAAGTCGGGCCGGTTTTCGAAACGGGAGGCCACGTACCGCCCCTCGTAGAACAACTCCTGCTGTTGCCGCACCAGTCCCAGGTGTCCATTGTTGAAAAGAAAGATCTTCACGTTAAGATCGTTTTCGGCCAGCGTGGCCAGTTCCTGGATGTTCATGAGGAATGACCCGTCCCCGCATAATGCAACCACCACCCGCTCCGGATAGGCCAGGGCCGCGCCCAGAGCCGTGGGCATGCCGAAACCCATGGTCCCCAGGCCGCCGGAGGTCAGGAACGTCCGCGGTTCCTTGACCGGCCAGGATTGGGCCGCCCACATCTGATGTTGTCCCACGTCCGTGGTCACGATCGTGTCCGCCGGGGCCAATAATGAGAGGGCGCGGATAATATTATTGGGCTGCATGGGATCGGTGGGCCGGGCTTCAGGATGTTCGGCCTTGACGCTTTCTATCTCCTTCCACCACTCGGTGCGCCGGGCGGGCGTAAGCAGCCCCGTGATCCGCTCCAGGACCGGTCCCGCGCCGGCTGCCACCGCGGCGTCATCATTGCCGATCAGCCTGATTTTACCGATCTCCGCCGAATCGACGTCAATATGGATGACTTTGGCCCGACGCGCGAACTCGTCCACTTTTCCCGTTGCTCTATCGTCAAAACGCGCGCCGCAGACAATAAGGAGGTCCGACCGGTCCACGATAATATTGGTAGCCAGACTGCCGTGCATGCCGAGCATGCCCAGGGAGTGCGTATCGTCGGCCGGAATCGACCCCAGCCCCATGAGGGTGGAGACCGCCGGGAGATCCTGCGTGTCCACCAGGCCGCGCAGGGCCGGCCAGGCGCCCGAGGAGATAACCCCGCCGCCCGCGTACACCACCGGTCTCCGGGCGGCCGTGATCATTGCCGCGGCCCGGGCGCAGGCGGCCTGCTCCGGCGGGGGAAGCGGATCGGGAGCGCCGGGTTCAGGCCAGGCCGGCAGGTCCACCCGGGCGGCCTGGACGTTCTTGGGCACGTCGATGACCACCGGCCCCGGCCGGCCGGACAGGGCGATGCGGAAGGCCTCGGGTATCACGGAAACCAGTTCCTCCGCGCTGCGCACCAGAAAGTTATGCTTGGTGATGGGGATGGTGAGCCCGTAGGTGTCCACCTCCTGAAAGGCGTCCGTGCCGATAAAGGGCAGGGGCACCTGACCCGTAATACCGATAATCGGCACCGAATCCAACTTGGCGTCCGCGACCGCGGTGAGCAGGTTGACGGCTCCCGGTCCGGACGTGGCCAGGCAGACGGCCGCCCGGCCCGTGGTGCGGGCCATCCCCTGGGCAATGAAGCCGGCCGCCTGTTCATGGCGTACCAGTATATGTCGGATGCCGGACGCGCCCAACGCGTGATACAGAGGAAGATTGGCTCCCCCCGGAATGCCGGCCACAATTCCGATACCCTGCCGCTCCAGCAGTTTCACGATCAGTTC
>CAYQRT010000335.1:0-3494 GCA_964419695.1 uncultured Spirochaetaceae bacterium
GCCCCGCCCTTGACGCGGATCTTTTCATGCAGCGGCCCGGTGGCCAGCAGATGTCCCAGAGCGTTCTCGATCACATGCTCCCTGCTCCCGTAGGACGCGGCCGGTACGGCGCGCGCGGCGAAACTGACCCCGCTCGCGGCCAGCAGGGCTTCGTCGTCAATCGTCATCGGTTTCACGGCCGCGGGGGTCGGAACCTCTTTGCCTTTTCCCAAAGATTGAGCGAACTCCGCCAATGCCGGCCGCAAGCGGGCGAAGGCGGCCGCGTCCACCGTCAGGTTGAGGGCGGACGGTCCCTGTTCCAGGAAGCGCGCCCGGACCGTGGAGAGGGCGGCCGTCACCGCGTCCATATCCAGGGAGTCGTGCGCCCGGGTCAGGTGGATCAGCTGGGAGAGGCCGTTCCAGAGTTCGTGCAGCCGGAGCGCTGGTGAGAAGGCCCGGGCGGCGCGCAGCAGGGCCAGCCGGTGGCCGTTGGGGATGACCGTGGCGGCCAGGCCGTTGCGGGCTTCGAGCATGAGGTCCTTGAGATGGGCGGTATCGGCAAAATCCGCTTGGCGGAGGAGCCGGCTCGTCAGGGACAGAGCCTGGGGAAAGTGCTCCTCCAATCCCTTCAAACGGAATATGAGGTAGCCGGGGCAGGTGCGCGTGAGCAGGTCCGTGGCCGTGTCGGTGTGGGCGCGGAAGGAGCCGCAGAGCAGGGCCAGTTCGTTTTGCACCTGGGCGTAATGCCGGCCGGGCAGGCCGGCGCCGCAGACGGCGGGGCCCATAAGCGGTGTCCAGGGCAGAAGGTCCGGCGGCAGAGCATCCGCCCGGAAGGCCACGTCCAGGTAGACGACACCGTTGGTGAAGACGGGCGTGTGATGGAACGGGGCGGAACCGGGCAACGTCTCCGGGCGCGATTCGATGGTCGTTATGTCCGGGGGCAGGTCGCCCCGCTTGAGGAAGGGAATCTTTTTCACATCTTCCGGACTGTCCGGTTTTTCCTGGAAGGCGTGCAGCCTTTCCAGGTCCCGTCCCACGGCGGCGCGTCCCGCCGCGTCCAGTTCCCCTTCCCGCCGGCGCACTTCCTCTCCGATGGAATCCTCCAGCTTGGTCATGTACTCCGCGTTCGGCGCCACGATCACCAGGCTGCGGTGGGGGTTTTTCACCAGCCATACGTCAAGCAGCGCTTCCAGGAAACGTGGTTCGCTCTTGATCTTTTCTTTGAGTCGTGCCAGCGCCGGCAGGGCCAGAAGCGTAGTCTCGGGAGGCGCGTCGTGCAGCCAGCCGCGCAGGGCCCGCTGGAACAGGCGGAGGGGATAGGGGGCGTGGCCCCCGGCGATCTCACGGGCGTTGAATTCCACCCGCCGGAAGGCCGCTTCGATCAGGTCCGGGGGAATACCCTCCTTGACCAGCCGCGTCATGGTCTCCAGGGCCAGGGATTCGACCGCGGCCGCGGACGTTTTATCAGTACCGCGCAGGCCGGTGGTGTACACCATCTGCCGCAGTTCGGTCTCCAGTCCGGCCACGGAGGAGTAATCCTGCCCCAAGCCGGATTCCACCAGGGCGCGGCGCAGGGGGGAACCGGCGTTGCCGGCCAGAACGTCGTCCAATACGATGAAGGCCGTGCGCAGCAGGGGATCGGTAATTTCAGGCAGCAGCCAGGAGACCGTCACTTCGGTTTTACGGGAGGGATCCTCTCCCGGCTGCACGGGGAAGTCCTTCTCCGTGCGCCGCGCTTCGGTCCACGCCGGCTGCAGCGGCAGGGAAGAGTCGATGGTGAGCGGCTGGAAGCGGGAGAGGAAGTGCTGTTCCAGAAAGGCCAGCTGATCCTCCGTGGGAACGCCGCCGTGGAGAAGAATCCGGCAATTGGCCGGGTGGTAGTAGGCGCGGTGGAAAGCCGTGAGTTCATCCCGGGTCAGGCGCAGGATGGCGGCCGGTTCGCCGCCCGAGTCCACGCCGTACGGCGTGTCCGGAAAAAGGGATCGGTAGGTCCATTCGCCCACGATCGAACTCTGGCTGGAGTAGTTGCCCTTCATCTCGTTGAACACCACTCCGCTCGCCTTGAGCGGTCCCGAGGCCGTTTCATCTACGGGTTCCAGGTGCCAGGCCTCCTGGGCGAAGGACTCCGGCCGCAGGAGGGGAAAAAAAACGGCGTCCCCGTAGACGCACAGGATGTTGAAGTAGTCCGCCCGGTTGATGCTGGCCGCGGGATAGACGGTTTTATCCGGGAAGGTCCAGGCGTTAAGGTAGGTGTTCATGCTTCCCTTGATCAGGGTGAAAAAGGGATCCTTGAGGGGAAAGGCCGCGGAGCCGCAGAGCACCGAGTGTTCCAGGATGTGCGCCACACCATTGGAGGTGCGGGGCGGGGTGCGGAAGGTGAAGGCGAAGGCGTTCTCGGGGTCGTCATTGAAAATATGGTACAGGCGGCAGCCGGTCACGTCGTGCACCAAGCTGATACCGAGCGAATCGAGTTCGGCGAGTTCAGTGATTTTCTCCACGCTAAATCCGTGCAGTTTTTTGCCGGGGGTGAGAGCGGTCTTTTTCATCAAGCGGCCTCCGCGTTAAAAATGGGTACTTATTTTGTAACGCATTTTTCATCACCCGGCAATAAGGCTCGCGCGAATTATCGGTGGGAAGTCCCGGCCAGACGGTAGGCGATGGTGACTGTGGTCGAGAAACGGGTGCCCAAGCCGTGGGCAAAGGGCAGGGAACGGCGGACCAGGTCCAGGGCCGCGTTGTCCAGGAGGGATGATCCTGAGGAAAGGTTCACTGCCAGTTGTTCGGCCCGGCCCGCGGCGTCCAGGGTGACGGAAAGCCCCACTTCCCCTTCGATACCTTTGTCCCGGGCGCGGAGGGGATAGGCTTTACGTTCTTCCAGCAGGCGCACGAATACGCTGCGGGCGGTGTCGTAGCGGGCCCGGGGCGCCGTCTTCGCATTGTCTCCCGGCGGGGGAGCACCGGCGGACAGGCGGTCGCTACCGGCGGCCGCGGCGCTGGCGGCCGGCGTGGTGGCGGTGACGGCTGGTGCGGCGGTCGCAGCTATCGTCGATTGATCGCTCAACGGTCGTTCCGCGGGGGGGCGCTCCACCGGGAGCATCCGGGAGAGGATGGCGGAACGGGAAGTGGCACCACCGGAGGATTCCCCTACGACCGACTCCGGGGAGGTGAGGAGGACGAGCGCCTGTCCCCCGCTTCGCGGCGGTGATGCCGTACCGGCCGGGATCAGAAAAAGGATGGCTGCATGCAAAAGCAGCGAAATAACGAAGGCCAGGGCCAGGGTGCGGTTCGAGCGCCGGGACGCGATCATCCGCCGATCGAAAACCTTTATATTGCCAAGGCTTTGCCTGTCCATATCCCTCAACCGGGTGACGCCCACCGTTTACACAATGTACGTCACAATAATCAAAATCGTATTATTCTGGGTACAACAGTTGACTTTATCCATTCCCGTTTTCATTGTCTTATAGATTCATCTCCACGCCTAAACGTACTGAAGCACCGGGCATGGCGTAGTT
>CAYQRT010000336.1:0-3488 GCA_964419695.1 uncultured Spirochaetaceae bacterium
GGTGGCCGCATTGTTCCCAGAGTTCCTCGGCCAGGTGCGGGGCGTAGGGGGAGAGGATAAGGATGAACGGTTCGTACAGCGTGCGGGGCAGTGATTCCAGCGCGGCCAGTTCCGAGGAATAGATCATCATCTGGGCTATGGCGGTGTTGAAACAGAGCTGGTCCGTGTCCTTGCTCACCTTCTTAATCGTTTTATGCAGGAGGCTGGTCAGTCCCGGCGGGGGCGTCTCGTCGGTCAGGGGTTTGTCACCCAGCTTGTACACGCGGTCCAGGAAACGCTTCACGCCCAGGATGCCGTTGGTGGACCAGGGCTTGGATACTTCCAGCGGGCCCATGAACATTTCGTACATGCGCATGGCGTCCGCGCCGAAGTCGCGCACCACGTCATTGGGATTGATGACGTTCTTGAGTGACTTGGACATCTTGGCGATGATGCGCGTTACCGATGCTCCCGTGGCGCGTTCAATGTAGACTTCGCCTTCCTTTTCGTCCACTTCATCCACGGGAACCAGCGACCCGTCCTTTCGTTGGTAGGCGAACGAGGTGATCATGCCCTGGTTGACCAGGCGCTGGAATGGTTCGTCCGTATTGACGATGCCCAGGTCAAAAAGCACCTTGTGCCAGAAGCGGGCGTAGAGCAGATGGAGCACCGCGTGTTCGGCGCCGCCCACGTAGAGGTCCACCGGCATCCAGTAATCGATCTTCGCGCGCGCGGCCGGTTCCTTGTCATTCTGAGGATCGAGGTAGCGCAGGTAGTACCAGCAGGAGCCGGCCCAGTTGGGCATGGTGTTGGTCTCCCGTTTCCCGGGACCGCCGCAGCGGGGGCAGGTGGTATTGACCCAGTCCTTGACCACGGCCAGCGGGGATTCGCCCGTGCCCGAGGGCGCGAAACTCGATACCTCGGGAAGCGTCAATGGCAGCTGGTCGTACGGCAGGGGGACGATACCGCAGGTTGGACAATGCACCAGGGGGATGGGCTCCCCCCAGTAGCGCTGGCGCGTGAAGATCCAGTCCCTGAGTTTGTAGTTGACGGTGGCCCTGCCCTTTCCTTTTTTGGACAGCCACTCGGTTATCTTTTTCTTGAACTCCGGGGTTTTCAACCCGTTGAATTCGCCTGAATTGACGGCCACCCCGTTTTCGACGAAGGCCGCCTTGAGGTCCGTGGGCTGGCCGTCGCGCGACACCACCTGGATGATGGGCAGGTTGAATTTGACGGCGAACTCGAAATCGCGCTCGTCGTGGGCCGGGACGGCCATGATGGCGCCCGTACCGTACGACATGAGGATGTAATCCGAAATCCATACTGGAATTTTCTCGCCGTTGACCGGGTTTACGGCGTAGGCGCCGGTAAACACGCCGGTCTTCTCCTTGGCCAGTTCGGTCCGGTCCAAATCGGATTTGTGCTGCGCCTTGTCGATATAGGCTGAAACGGCTTTCTTCCGTTCCGGGGTGGTGATTTTTTCCACGAGCGGATGCTCCGGGGCCAACACCATGTAGGTGGCGCCGAAGAGGGTGTCGGGCCGGGTGGTGAAGACTTCGACCTCACCGCCGTTCTCCAGGGTGAACGTCACCTGGGCGCCCTCGCTGCGGCCGATCCAGTTGCGCTGCATGATCTTGATCGATTCGGACCAGTCGAGTTTTTCCAGGTCCGCCAACAAGCGGTCGGCGTAGGCGGTGATCTTGAGATACCACTGCCGCAGGTTGCGGCGCTCCACGCGGGTATGGCAGCGTTCGCACAGGCCTTCCTTGACTTCCTCATTGGCCAGGCCGGTCTTGCAGGACGGGCAGAAGTTTATGGGAATCTCCGCCTCGTACGCCAGCCCTTTTTCATATATTTTCAGGAAGATCCACTGCGTCCACTTGTAGTAGTCGGGATCGCAGGTGGATACTTTTCGGTCCCAGTCGTAGCAGAACCCGAGCGACTTGATCTGGGCGTCGAAACGCCTGATGTTTTCCGCCGTGGAAACCCGCGGATGCGTGCCGGTCTTTATGGCGTAATTTTCCGCCGGCAGGCCGAAGGAGTCGTATCCCATGGGATGCAGCACGTTGCAGCCGTTCATGCGCAGGTAGCGGCAGTAGATGTCCGTGGCCGTGTAGCCTTCCGGGTGTCCCACGTGGAGGCCGGCTCCCGAAGGATAAGGGAACATGTCCAGGACGTAGCGACGCCTGTCCTTGGGCACGGCCGGATCCTCGATCGTTTTGAACGTCTTGTGCTTGTCCCAATAGTCCTGCCATTTTTTTTCGATGTGCGTAAAATCGTAGTCGCTCATGGAAAGCATAGTACTTTATGTGCGGCCGGGAAGTCAATTGAACGACCCCGCCGGAACCGGGTGGTCCACGCCGGCCAGCCGCTTATTATCCCGCTTCTCAAAGTGACATAATCGAAGTTCTCCAGTGTTGAAAGGGTACCGGGAGACGGTCATGCCTCAGGGCGTGGTCCGGATTCCCCCACAACAATCGAGGAGCTTGTATATGAAGAAAACACATGTCGTTGTTCCGGCAATCGCTTTGGCCCTGCTCTGCCTGTCTTGCAGCACGACCGGGTTCATGGGACTGGCCAAAGAAGAGGCCGTCAATGAGATGGATGAGAAGCGTTCGCGGGAGATCGAGGAACTGAAAACGCACATTGAGCGGATCGACGCCTTGAGCGAAGAGTTGGAAGCGGCCCTGGCCGAGGTGGAACGGGCCAAAGCCGATGCCGCCCAGGCGATCGAAATGGCCAAGACCAATGCCGAAGATTCCCGGGCGATTGAGAAGAAGACCGGAGAAGTGCGGGAGCTTCTCAAGAAACTGGAAGACAGAATTACCAAGCTGCCCAAAGAGACGCTCACCGAACTGGTCCGCGTCCTCAAGGATTACGCCGAAGCGGAGGAAGAGTAACCCGCTTGAGAGGGGCCGTCAGGGACTGGTGACGTACTCCCCGTTCTCCCCCAGGACGCGGTGGATGACCGGCATCCAGGAACGGATGGGAATGGACTGGGGGCATTTGTCGTCGCAGTCGCCGCACTGGGCGCAGCGCGCGGCGCGGACATCATGGGGCATGATCTTCAGGTGTTCGAAGGCGTACTTCCACCAACCATAGGTGCCGCGGGCCGCGGCCGGGTTGTTGAACATGACGCCGTCGTTGTAGGCCGCCAGGTTGCCGGGGATGTCCACGTGATGGGGGCAGGGCAGGCAGTAGCGGCAGTTGGTGCAGGGGATGATGGTCAGTTTTCTGTACGTCTCCCGGACGCGCGCCACCACGGCCTGGTCGTCCGGCGTAAACAGGCCGGGACGCGCCGTGGCCGCCAGGGAACAGTTTTCCTCCACCTGGGACGGGCTGCTCATGCCGGAAAGGACGCACGTCACTTCCGGGTGATCCCAGACCCATCCCAGGGCCCAGGCGGCGGCGGAACGTTTGACCGGAGCGTCGTCCCACAGCGCCTGCACCGCGGGTGGCGGCGTGCAGAGACGGCCCCCCAGAAGCGGTTCCATCACCACCACCGGCAC
>CAYQRT010000337.1:0-3488 GCA_964419695.1 uncultured Spirochaetaceae bacterium
GCGCATGGCATTAATATAGAAGAGAGGGTGCGCCGTGTCAACGAAAAAGGGGAGTGAGACGGATTTTTTGTATACGCTGACCGGTCGCGGGAGGGTATTTTTTCGCCGGACGCTTGACCATTCCGGGGGACTGCTGTATATTCAATATACTTTGTAAAACAGAGTACTTTGTAAGAAGGAGAAACAGATGGATAGAAATAAAGCGGAAGAGGATCTGGCCTTCATCCGCAAGGTCATGGAGGATTCCAAGAACAAATTGGCCGAATTCGGTTTTCCCTACATCATTTTTGGCGCGGCGTCCATACTGGGCACGGCCCTCACCTATGCTGCCATATTCATGGAGCAATTCGTCCTTATCCCCTGGATCTGGGTGGCTCTGGGCGTACTGGCGGGGATAGTAATAGCCGTTTTCTTCAGCCGTCAGGCGCGGAAGAGTCCCAAGACGTTCGCCGGGGGCATGTACACCATGGTGTGGACGGGAACGGCCGTCCTGGACCTGGTGGTGGGCCTGAGCCTTTTCCTGACCGGTCATTTCAGCATCGGCATCATGCTGGCCCTGGTGGCGGCCTCCCTGGGTCTGGCGTATTTCATCACCTCAACCCTCACCCGCAATAGGGGCATGCTTTTCCTGTCCTTCATCTGGTGGGCGGGCTGCCTGCCCCTGGCCCTGATCGGCGATTTCTACGCGCCCTTCATCATGGTGGGCCTGGTGGTGGGCTGTGAATTGATACCCGGCATCATCCTCCACGCGCGGTGGGTGCGGCTGCAGCGCGACGGCCGGCCGGCGGCGGCCGACTAGCCGTGGACACGGACAATTACCAACGGCTGGACGAACTACTCCATTCCCGCATCCGGCTGGCCGTGGTCTCCCTCCTGGTCACGGTGGAGGAGATGGATTTCACCCTGCTGCGGGACCGGGTGGGGGCGACCGACGGCAACATGAACGCACACCTGAAGAAGCTGGAGGAAGCGGGCTACGTCGCCGTAAAGAAGAAGTTCGTGGAGCGCAAACCGGTCACCCGCTACCGGCTGACGCCCAAGGGGCGGGAGAGCTTTAAAAGGTACGTGGAGACCCTGGAAGAGTTTATCCGGCGGGACGGGCCCTGACAGGCGGCTGTATATCATCAATACTGTGGCGGCCTGCGTCGTTATTCCGTCCCTTGAGCATCGTGAGCCGGCCCGGCCGGCGGATTGCGCGTCGACCATTGGGCGGACGCGCCGCTGCTTATCAACGGCTTCTCGGTTACGACCGGGGTTCGCCTGAATCTTTAGGTTATTTCAAACCGTCGCCGGGAGTGAATGCTCCCGGTTTTTTTGGTTTTTCTATTGACTAACAAGTCAATCAATAATATCTTCTTGGCAAGGAGCCGTGATGTCACCCAGAAGCATTGAAGACAACGAACGCGTCCGGGCCCGGACGCGTGAGAAAATCCTGGCCGCGGGACTCAAGGTGTTCGCCGTGAGCGGGTATCATGCCGCCACCGTCGCCCGGGTGGCCCTTGAGGCGGGCCTGAGCCACGGACTGGTGTACCATTACTTCGCATCCAAAGAGGATATCCTCCTGGAACTGACGGCCCAGGCTTACGAGGGGTCGATCGGAGCGGTCCGGCGGGCCGCGGCCGCGCCGGGCAGCGCCTGGGAGAAGATCGAACGCATCGCCGCCATGCTCTATGAAAACGCGGTCAGCGCGGTCCGGTCGTCCTATTATTTCTACCTGATGCTTCAGGCGTCGTTGATCGCCGCGACCATGCCCAAGTTGTCCCGGCTCATGGTCCGCCGCGCGCCGGAATACAATGACATTCTGGTGCCGCTCATCAAGAGAGGGCAGAAGGACGGCACGGTGGTCAAGGGCGACCCGGAGAAACTGGCCAGGAGTTTCTGGGCCCTGGTACAGGGATTGTCTTTGTCCGGCCTGCAAGACAAAGGCGGGGAGGGGATCACCGATCCTGCGATTATGCTCAACCTGCTGCGCAAGAGGAGTCTGAAATGAAAACCAACCAAAATCAGAAATCAGTCATCATCATCGGCGCGGGCATGGCCGGACTGGCCGCGGGCTGCTACGCCCGCATGAACGGCTACCGTACGCGTCTGTTCGAACTGCACGACAAGCCGGGCGGACTGTGCACGGCCTGGAAGCGCGGCGGATACATCTTTGACGGCTGTATCCACTGGCTGGTGGGGAGTTCGCCGGCCCTGGGGTTCCACCGCATCTGGCGGGAGCTGGGCGCGGTCCGCCACCGGCGCTTTATTGAGCACGAATATCACACCGTCATCGAAAGCGGGGACGGCCGGGCCTTGACCGTGTACACCAATGCCGACCGCCTGGCCGCGCACCTGGCCGAGCTTTCTCCGGCGGACAAGCCGCTGGCGGACGAACTGGGCGCGGCCATCAAAAAGTTCACCCGGATGAACATGAGTTTCGAGAAGCCCAGCCTCTGGCGGTCCCTGGGCGCGGGCGTCGCCATGATGTCCCTGGCGCCGCTTCTGTCCCAGTACGCCTCCATCACCATCGAGGAGCTGGGCCGGCGGTTCAAGGACCCGTTCCTCCGGAACGCGATCGGAAACTTCTTCGGCTATCCCGACTTCCCCGCCCACGCCCTGCTTCTGATGCTCGCCTACATGCACGCGAAAAGCGCGGGCTTCCCGGAAGGGGGATCGCTTGAGTTCATCCGCGCCATAGAACGGCGCCTCCTGGACCTGGGCGGAGAGATCACGTACCGGGCGCGCGTCAAGAAGATTATTGTGGAGGACGACACGGCCCGGGGCGTGGAGCTGGAGAGCGGCGAAAAACACTATGCGGACCACGTGATCTCGGCCGCCGACGGCCGCGCCACCATCTTCGACATGCTGGACGGCCATTATGTATCCGCGGAGGTGCGGGGGTATTACGACACCCTGCCCGTTTTCCGTCCCGTGATCCAGGTATCGCTGGGCGTGAACCGGGACCTGTCCGGCACGCCGTCATCGGTGGTCTGGCCGCTGTCTTCGCCCGTCGAGATTGCCGGGGAGCGGCGCTCCGCGATGGGGTGCAGGCATTTCTGCTACGACCCCACCATGGCGCCCGCGGGTAAATCGTCCCTGGAGGTCCTGTTCTATTCGGATTACGACTACTGGAAGCAACTGAAAAATTCCGGCGACGCGGCGTATCAGGAGGAGAAAGAAAAAATACTGGCATGCGTCCTGACCGAATTGGAAAAACGCCTGCCCGGCGTGGGGGCCGAGGTTGAGGTGAGCGACGTGGCCACACCGCTTACCTACGAACGCTACACGGGCAACTGGCAGGGCTCCATGGAAGGCTGGCGGGTGAACAAGGCCACCCTGCGCTTCATGATGAACGGCATGGACTCCACCCTGCCGGGCCTGAAAAACTTCCATATGATAGGCCAGTGGGTCAAGCCGGGCGGCGGCCTGCCCCCGGCCGCCCTGTCCGGGCGGGAAGTGGCGGCCGCGCTCTGCCGTAAAGACCGGCGCCGGTTCACGACCACCAC
>CAYQRT010000338.1:0-229 GCA_964419695.1 uncultured Spirochaetaceae bacterium
GGTCGCCGGTCTCACGGCCGTCTTCTACTGGACGTTCCTCTACTTCGAAGGTGAACTGCTGATCGTCCCGCTGATCGTCTTCCTGGATCTCGCCGGCCTTCTCCTCCTCCTCCAGGCGGTCGATCGTCCCCGCCCCCGCGCATTCCTTCCGGCGGGCTTGGTGTTCGGGCTCTCGGCCGTCGCGCGGCCCAACATCCTGCTGTTCGCGGCCGCCGCCGCATTCTGGCTG
>CAYQRT010000338.1:239-3483 GCA_964419695.1 uncultured Spirochaetaceae bacterium
CGCGCGGACCCTCGCATTCGCCCTCGGCGTGATGCTGCCCATACTCCCCGTCACCCTGGCCAACACGCTTTCGGGGGATTTCGTCCTGATCGCGTCTCAGGGCGGCGTCAATTTCTACATCGGAAACAACCCGGAGTCGGACGCTCTCCGGGCCGTTGTCCCCGGCACGCGAACCGACTGGTGGGGCGGCTACAACGACGCCATCTTCATGGCCGAGGAAGCCCTGGGACGGAAACTCAAGCCGTCCGAAGTCTCTCGGTACTGGTACGGCCGCGGCCTCGAGTTCCTGTGGGTCTTCCCGCGCCAGTCCGGCAAGGACGAGACGATCGCGCAGCTGGTCACGTTCCTGCTGACGCTCTTTCACCGCATCGAGGCCTGCCTGATCCACGTCTACCCCACCAGCCAGCAGATCACCACCGGCGCCACCCGCCTGGAGCGCCGCCTGGCGAACCCCTGGCTGGCCGGCCAGATCTGGACCCGCGCCAAGCCCTTGCGCCTGGGCCTGGGCCTGGCCCAATGCGCCTTCTTCTCCGGCCACCCGCAGTCCCGGGCCGAAGGCGCCACGGCCAACCTGCTCCTGATCGTTAACGAGGTCCAGGACCAGGTGGAGCCGATCATCGAGCGCCGCTTCACGCCTATGCGCGCGTCGACCAACGCCACCGCCCTCTACGTCGGCACGGTCCGCACCACCCACGACTACCTGTGGAAGCTCAAGACCCGCCTGGAAGCCCTGCAGGCGGCCGACGGCATCCAACGCGTGTTCTTTGTCTCCGCCGACCAGGTGGGCCGCGAAAACCCGCACTACGGCCGCTTCGTCGAAAATCAGATCCGTCTCAAGGGCCGCCAACACCCGACGGTCAAAACCGAGCTGTTCAACGAGCCGCTCGACACCTCGGCCGGCCTGTTCGCGCGCCGGCGCCTGGCCCTGATGCGCGGCCGCCACCCCCACCAGGAGACGCCGGCGGCCGGCGCCCTCTACGTGGCCACCATCGACGTCGGTGGCCAGGACGAGGCCGCCACCACCGCTTTCGCCGACCTGGTCAACCCCGGCCGCGACTACACGGTCACTACCGTCCACCAGGTGCTGCCGGCCGGCAGCGGCGACGTCGGCCCCGCTTTCCAGGCCGTCGACGTCTTTGTCGACCACGGCAGCCGCCATTTCCAGGACCACGACGGCCGGCCGTCGCTGTTCCGGCGCATCCTGGCCTACCTCAACCACTGGTCCGTGGCGGCCGTGGTCTGCGACGCTTCCGGCGTGGGCCAGGGCCTGGCCGACGCCCTGGCCGAGACTTTCACCCGCCCGGTGATCCCCTTCGACTTCGCCAGATCCCACGGCAAGGCCCGCCTGGGCAACGACTTCCTGGCCCTGGTCGAGACCGGCCGCTTCCGCTACTTCACCGACACACCCGCCAACTCGGCCGCCGACGAACCCGAAGGATCGGACGCCTGGTGGTTCTTCACCCAATGCCGGCTGTGTAACTACGAGCTGGCCGAAGGCGTGCCCATCGAGCGCGGCCTGCGCTGGCAGGTGCCGCCGGCGGCCACCGTCACCCTGGCCGACGGCCAGACGCTGCCCGTCCACGACGACCGGCTGTTGTCGGCCGCCCTGGTGGCCGAGGCCGACGCCCTGATCCGCCGCGGCGACCTGTTTGTCGGCACCAGCGAGTCGGCCGTCATCGCCCGCCCCGACGCAGCCGAAGCAGGCAGTGAGTGGGCCTAGGCCGGCCGGGGCCTGTCACCAGCCGGGCACCATTATAAGGAGCCTGTCCATGTCGATCCTCAACTGGTTGCAAAAACGCTTCACTGACCTGCGCCAGGCGCTGCGCCTCAACGCCGTCTCCACCCGCGTCGACGACCAGGGCGCCTGGGACTCGCTGCTGATCAGCGGCGGCGGGCCGGCAGACCGCGCCTGGTACGACATGGCCCAGGACCTCGACGACGCCCTGGAGGCCTGGCGCAAAAACTTCCTGGTGCGCCAGATCGTGCGCCTGACCACCGCCTACGTCGTCGGCGACGGCATCACCATCAAGGCCCACCACACGTTTGCCACGCGCTTCGTACACGACTTCTGGCACCACCGCCAGAACCACATCAGCCAGCGCCTGCCGGCCTGGTGCGACGAGCTGACCCGATCCGGCGAGCTGTTCATCGCCCTCTTTCCCAATCCGGTCGACGGCATGTCCTACGTCCGGGCCGTGCCGGCGCGCCAGATCACCCGCGTCGAGACGGATCCCGACGACTACGAGCGCGAGCTCCACTACTACGAGACTCTTCCCGGACAGGTGGAACCCAAGCAGTGGGCCTCGCCGATCACCGCCGGCCCAACCGACCCGGTCCTGCTGCACTACACGGTCAACAAGCCGGTCGGCGCCACGCGAGGCGAAGGCGATCTGACCCCGCTGCTGCCCTGGGCGCGTCGCTACACGGAATGGCTCAAGGATCGCGTGCGCTTCAACAAGCTGCGCACCGAGATGGCCGCCGCCTGGATCAAGGTCCAGGACGAGTCCCAGGTCCAGGCCAAACGCCAGCAGTACGCTGCCAACCCGCCTACCGGCGGTAACATCTTCGTCACCGGCCCGGGCGAGGACCTCAGCTTCCCATCCTCGCGCATCGATGCCGGCGACGCTTCGCCCGACGGCCTGGCCTTGCGCCTGGCTGTGGCCGCCGGCGGCAACATCCCGCTGCACTTCCTGGCCGAAGGATCGTCCGCCACCCGCTCCACCGCCGTCGAGATGGGCGACCCCACCCGCCGCCATTACCGTATGCGCCAGCTCGACTTTGCCCACATCCTGATCGACCTGTGCCGCCAGGCGTTTATCCGCCGGTCGCAGATCCTGGGCCACACCCGCCAGGTGGACATCCTGCCCACGGCCGACATGCCCGACGTCTCGCGCGAGGATAACCAGGTGCTGGCCACTGCCGCCCATACCATCGTCCAGGCCTTCGCCATCATGAAGGATCAGGGCTGGATCGACGATCCCACCGCCGTCAACCTGGCTTTCAAGTTCGCCGGCGAAGTGTTGACCGATGAACAGGTCACCAACATTCTGCACGATCCGGCCAAGGAGAGAGTCGCGTGAACGGGCGAGAAACGAAGTCCTGTGTGCGTCTACGGGACGAAGTGTTGACCGAGGATCAACTGGCCCGCATCCTCGACGGAGAAGTCGAATGACTCAAACCAACAACACCAAACCCAACAACCAGCGGGCCTTCATCTGGGACGCCGCGGGCGGCCTGCGCAACC
>CAYQRT010000339.1:0-3482 GCA_964419695.1 uncultured Spirochaetaceae bacterium
CGCCCTGCGCCTGCGTACTGTGCCCCTGCGCAACCTGGGCGCCAACACCACGCCCGACAACGCCTGGATCTTCCTGCAGGGCCTGGAGACCCTGCCCCTGCGTATCGAACGGCACAGCGCCAATGCCCTGGCCGTGGCGGAATTTTTATCCAAGCACGCCCGGGTCGATTGGGTGCGCTATCCGGGACTCAAGAACGATCCGGCCCACGCGGTCGCGTCCCGCTACCTGACCAAGGGTCTCTACGGCGGCATGGTCGTGTTCGGAGTCAAGGGAGGGAAGGCGGCCGGTGAAAAATTCATTAATAGCCTGAAGCTGGTCAGCCACCTGGCCAACGTGGGGGACGCCAAGAGCCTGGCCCTGCACCCGGCCAGCACCAGCCACTCGCAGCTTTCCGAGGAACAACAGCGGGCGGGCGGTTTGACGCCGGAGCTCATTCGTCTTTCCATAGGGATTGAGCATATTGACGATATTCTTGAAGATCTGGATCAGGCGCTGCAGGCCTGACGGAGATTTGACGTTTGTAAACCTCCCGTCTTATTGCGGGAGGTTTTTATTTGCGGAGGAAAATGGGCGGCAAGTAAAGCACTACAAAAAGGGGGCCGGTTGTCCGACTCTTGACAGCGCCCCGTAATCCTTCCTAAGCTTGACCCCGGCATGCTGAAAAAAACGGCCTTGTACATACTGTTATATATTTTTCTTCCCCTCCTCGTCTTCGCCGACGACGCATGGCTCGTCCCATTGGAAGACGACCGCTATCGTCGCGCGGAGGAATATTTTATAGCCGGCGGGGTGGCGCCGCCCTATGAGCTGCTGCCCCTGGCGGCCGGCGATCTTAAGTCGCAATTGCGGACGCTCCTGAGCGGAAAGGATCCCAGCCCGCGGGATGATGAGATCAACATATTCATCGATACCATCCGGCTGCCTGTCCCCCTGGCCTCGCCCATCCTGGCCCTGGGATTGAGCGGCGGGTACGACAGCGGTGCGGCGCGTTTCCGGACAGTGCCACTCCTTTTCGGTGGCTATGACGTCACCAGTCCTCCCATACTGAATAACGATCCGGATGATGGCCGTTCCATGGCGCATTTCCCGCCTTTTTACACGTCGACGAACGTTCCATCTATGATAACTACGGGTTTCATCATCGACCTGGCCGGCTTTTCCCTGGTGTTTCAGCCCGAACTGCGGGAGACCAACGTGGGTCTCCTGGAGGAGAATGAGTATATAAGCGTTCAGGAAGACCTGGCCCAGATCGACCTGTCCAATCCCATTCCCCGCTACGGCATGATCAATTTCTACTCGCCGCATTTTGAGGCGCGCTTGGGACGCGGTAAGCTGCAGGCCGGGCCCGGTACGTTTTCAACCCTTTCCCTGGCCAGAACCATGCCCTATTTCGATCATGCGCTGGTACGCTTGCGACAGGACTGGTTCTCCTTCACCGCCACCCTGGTCAGTCTCTATCCGGTCATCTCGACCTTGGAAAGCACGTACCTGGATTACCTATCCGCCAACAATCTGAAGCCCGAACCGGGGGCCGCGGCCGGCGCCGCGATCACGGCCGAACGGCTGAAAAACTATCTGCATTTTCAATTTACGTTTCGTCCGCTTTCGTGGTTGTCGTTTTCCGTCACCCAGACCAATCTGGTGGGAGGACGGGCCTTGAGCGTGGCCGATTTCAATCCCTTTGTTTCCCTGGTGAACCTGGCGGACCAGTCGTATCATTGCCCGCTGCTCCTGTCTTCCACCGTGGTGCCCCTGCCGGGCATCAAAATCTACGCCGAGTTTCTTTTCTACGATCCGGAACCGTTTGCCTGGGCGGCCATGGGCGGATTCACCCTGCTGTCGGATCCCTTTTTCTCCGCCGGCCCCGGCCGTTTTCGTCTGGATTGCGAAGTGACCTACGTCGATCCCTATTGCTACGGCAACTTCAATGACCTGATCAAGTTTACGTCCCGCTTTATGTATCTGGAGCAGGGCGCGCCCGGCGCCGCGCGGTATTGGGTGGATTATCCGCTGGGGTTCTATCTGGGGCCCGACTGCCTGGACATCCACGCGGCCCTCTGGTACGGCCGGCCCGGAGCCTGGGAGGCCGGCCTGGAATGGCAGAGCACGGCCCAGGGGAGCGTCGATCTCTACGGCTATGGCGACGATTCCGATTATCTCAACCATCCGGCCGACGGTTCCGCTCCCACGGGCACGGCGCAATGGACGCACGCGGCCCGGGCCTCTTTCACCTTCCAGCCGCTCCAGGGATTGACTTTCGCCGTCTGGTACCGGGTCATGTTCATCAGCAACCGGTTCGACGCGGCGTCTCGCGCCAACATCCCCGGAGACGATATCGTCCTGCACAGTGCGGGAGTTTCCGCCGTATGGAAAATATTTTGATGAAATGGTATGGTGGTGAGTGACGGAGGAACCGCCGTCTCCCGATGCCGGACGCGCCGGTGTCCGCCCGAACAAGCCTTCACGCAAAGGACGAAGACATGGAACAGAAGAAACTGAGTTTCGGCATAAAAACGGGCTACGGCGTCTGCGATCTGGGCGGCAACATGTTCTTCACGATCATGGGGTTTTTCCTGCTCAAATTTCTCACTGACAATCTGCTCCTGGGCGCGGGCCTGGCCGGCACCGCCATCATGATCGGCAAGCTCTGGGACGCGGTTTCCGATCCGCTCATGGGCAATATTTCCGATCATACCCGGTCCAGGTGGGGCCGCCGCAAGCCGTACATGCTGATCGGGGCGGTGTTCATGTTCCTGTTTATGGTGATTCTTTTCCTTAATCCCGGCACACCCAGCCAGGCGGGGCTGTTCATCTGGGCGGCGCTCATCTACTGCTTCCTGAACACGGCCTACACCATGGTCAACATCCCTTACGGGGCCATGACGCCCGACCTGACCGCTGATTACCATGAACGCACTTCCCTCAACGGGTACCGCATGGTTTTTGCGGTCATAGGCACTTTCACCGGCGTCGGTCTGTACATGCTTTTTGTCAACCAGAACAGTCCGGGGGGAGGATGGCCGATCATGGGCGCGGCGGCGGGAGGCTTGATGGCGGCCACGGCCCTGATCACCATTTTTACCGTCAGGGAACCGGCCGTGAAACACGCGACCAGAAGAATCAACCTGATCCAGACCTACCTGAGCGTCTTCAAGGTAAAGCCCTTCCTGCTCATTCTTTTCCCCTGGGCCCTGCATATCACGGGCATCAACATCATTCAGAGCGTAATGCTGTATTACTTTACGTACATCTACGGCGATCCGCAATTGTTCAATATCGCCCTCTTTCTGTTGCTGGGCAGCGCCCTCCTTTTTATTCCCATCTGGGTGCTGGTCTCCAAAAAACTGGGCAAGAAATGGAGTTACAATATCGGAATGGGTATTTTCATTCTGGCCGTCATGCTGTTTTTCCTTTTCGGCCAGCAGCTGGGACCCTATTTCGCCTTCGGCGCCATGGCCCTGGCCGGCATGGGCTTCGCCAC
>CAYQRT010000340.1:0-3476 GCA_964419695.1 uncultured Spirochaetaceae bacterium
CTTTATTCTCGCTTTTCACTTGAAATTAGTACTAAAACATGGTACTATTAATAATGAATAAAAAACAGCTTAAGACTTTAGTTGAGGTTTTTAAGATACCCACTTCATCACAGATTAAGTGGAAGGATATCGAATCTCTTTTTTTGGCTTTAGGCTGTGAATTATCAGAAGGTTCCGGATCGAGAATGAGGGTAAAACTTAATGATATACGAGCTATTTTTCATCGTCCTCATCCAAGTCCGGAAACAAATAAAAGTGCTGTAGAATCTGTACGGCGCTTTTTAATAAACGCGGGAGTACAACCTTGATGGAATATAAAAGATATATTGGAGAAGTACAGTTTGATTCTGAAGCGCATATTTTTCATGGAGAAGTAATAAATACCAGAGATGTTATTACATTTGAAGGAGAAACTGTTGCCGAATTAGAAAAAGCATTTGAAGAATCAATTGATGATTATGTTTCATGGTGTGAAGCGGAAGGAGTAAATCCCGAACGCCCGTATTCCGGCAAATTTAATCTTCGCATTTCTCCGGAATTACACAAAGAAATAGCAATTAAAGCTAAAAAAATGAATATATCAATAAACAAATTTGTTGAAAAAGCAATCATTGATGAATTAGCAGTAATAAAGTATTAAAACCCTTCTTAAACCAGACCGATATGCCTTTATACCGCACAAGTGCAAGTTCTATTACTTAAATTAAATTTTCCATTATACTTTTTTCCTATTTTCAATATGTCTGTCGTAATAAAACAACAATCACCATCTCCCGGCTATACTTCCTCGATCAAACACTCTTTACCTTTAAACCCGATGGCAAGCTGGACGATGGTCTTTACCCCATGGGCTTCCATTTTGCCCTTGTAGTTCTTTGTAATCATCTGATCCTTTGCAGCCTGCACAGCCTCAATTAGGGTTTGCTTTTTCACTTTGCCCGCTTTTTTAAATTCAATAATCACACCGGGTTTTGTTTTGTCTTTGGGAATTAACATAATATCTGCCCGTCCCGCGCCCCCCGGTTCTTCCGAGGTAACGGCGTACTCTTTATTAAGCCAGAGTACAAGTCCCAGGGTAAAGGCCTGGTACACCCGTTCGGCATCATCGTATCCGAGGTTGTAATAGGAAAATGAGGTTTCGACATAATCAGTGAAAATTTCCGCAAAGGTATCGATGTCCCCGGTAGTAAGGCTTTGAAGCATCAGTTCCATTTTATCATTCCGGATGGTTTCGGAAAACCAGGAAGCGATAATCTTTTCATAAAGTGCTCTTACTTCTTCATTAGGAATAGTCAGGTCGCAATAGGTTTTCCTTTCTTTTTGATAAATTTTCAAAGGCTTTAAGTATCCGGAGAACAGGAGAAAGCTAAAGAGATGGTTTGTGTCTGATTCGATTTCCGGAAACACAATGTTTTCGTCGACCACCTTTGTAATAGGCTTTCCTTCGATTAAATCTTTCAGGTCCTCTTTAATATTCCTGTCCCCCCGGGTAATGATCTCTTTGATCAGGGTGTTGGAAGAGCTATTTATCCAGTAGGATTTTAATCCGTCTTTCCATTTATGAACATAATTAATAATGGACCAGGGATTATAGAGCAATGTGTTCCCGCACAGGTACCCATTATACCACTGGCGGACGAGGTCCATCTTGCTTTCAATACCATAGTATTCCAGCATTTTGGTCACCTCATTTTCCAGGAGCCCGAATTTATCTGAATATTGATGACTGAGCAAAGTACAAACATCGGGATTATTTAAGTCTGAAAAGATACTCTCTTTGGATACCCGGAGGATCCCGGTTAAAACGCTCATCTCCAGGTGGGGATTATCTTTTAAAGCGCCGGAGAGAAAGGTTTTGATGAACTCAACAACTTCGGGATAAAAATTATGGAGATATCCCTGCTGGATCGGGATATCGTATTCATCGATAAGGATCACCACCTTTTCATTATAATGTTTCCATAACAAGCGGGAAAGTGTCCGTAAACTGTTATTCCAGATCATTTCCGGGGCAGTAGCGGTTAAAATTTCTTTATACCCTTTTTTATCTTCTTCTGTTAAGTGTGATGATTCCAGGAGGTAGCGGTGGTCATCGTACAGTTCTGTTATATCCAATTTAATTTTTTCATAACAACGGGGCCAGTCACTAAATTTTATATCCTTAAAGGTAAGGTAAATCACGGAATTTTGTCCATACTTTCCCCTGTATTCCTCCCCCGCCTGCCAGATAGCGAGGTTTTTAAAGAGGTTTTCTTCATTATCCACCTTCTTTTCAAAGAAGCATTTCAGCATATTAAGGTTCAGGGTCTTCCCAAAGCGCCGGGGACGGGGGAGGATGGTAACCCGGGATCCTGAATCGATTAATTCTTTAATGAAGAGGGATTTGTCTACATAGTAATAATCCTCTTCTATAAGAATTTTAAAGGTACTCAGACCGATGGGCAATTTTTTCCGTTTCATAGGGTTATTGTACAATAAATTGAGGTAAATGTACAGGCAGGAGAGGACCTGTCATGAAAACCATCTTTCATAGTATATTTATACCAGGTATCGGATTTTCAAGGTTGAGGTTCTATTACAGAAAAAACATAGGAATTCTTGACGAAGAATAAGTTTTCGCAGCATTTCATAATTAACTTTTTTTGAATAGAATTAAATATCGGAGTAAACGGGTTCATTATCAAAAGGAAACGGGGTTGTCTAAAAAGTCCAATTTTATCAGAATCAAACCATATATAGTGGTGTTTTGAGCCATTTTGTGGCTAAAACACCACTATTTTTTAACAAAAGGGGACTTTTTAGACAGCCCCGTCCATATATACCTATATTTTTTTGATCTGAAGGCTTTGCCTTCTACATTCTTTTGATTTGGTCGTTTACTAACCGTCCTAAAAATCTGTATTTATCCGTCTTTATCTGTGGTTTTTAACATCTTTCTTAATCCAAATTTAAGTAGTATCGGGTTAACCGAATATTTACAATAGCCAAGTGTAAGAAATTGACAAACTCAGGGACAGGTGAATATATAACGATCTGTATCTTGCTATAAATGATAGTAAAAGTTCGTAAAAACTCTGAAAAAGGAGTTATCAGGCAATAAAGTAACCGGTTTTCCGGAAAGATGTAGGCTTTTATATGAGTTCCCGGATCAAAAAAAAAAAACATACCTCGCCTGGTTAAACTTTGGCTGGTCGTTCCGCTTCGCTGCACAGCTCGCCTGTGCAGCCGAATTATCAGGAGAAAATTATTCTGATTTAATGAAGGAGAGTTCCCCCCGGGGACAGGCCCAATTCGGCGTTGACCGGCCAATTTTTACACAATGCCGCAAGATCTTTTCTATTTCCACCTAAGCCTCCCGGAATGCTTCGCAGACCTTGAAAAATAGTGGTCTTCGTGGCTGCAATTTTTTTCAATACCCGGAAATTCGTGGACCGGAATGTATGAAAATCACACTATGACATCACGGATATCCTTTC
>CAYQRT010000341.1:0-3471 GCA_964419695.1 uncultured Spirochaetaceae bacterium
TCCACGGTTCTTACCGCTTCCCGATAAAACCCCATCCGGACATTCTACCCGCGTCCCCGTTTCCGGAAAACACGCAGACAGCTTGTAAACGGAATTTTCGCCCTCTTCAGATTTATCAGTCCGAGGCGGCTAAACTCCGGAATTATCCCCGCATCTGAGGAATTCAAACACGGAGATATGTGTATACTAACTCTTTCAAAAAAAGTCAAGCACCCAGAAAAAGAATTTATTCTTTTTTCAATGCCTCTTCTTTTTCGTCAGTTTTACGCTCGATCTCAACCAAATCTTCCAATATTTCCTTGATTCCCTGAGAACCCTTGGAGACGCTCGCTTTGTCCTGTTTCACCAGAAGGTCGAAGACCGTGGCTCCCAATTGAGCCAGTCTTTTTTCTCCCTGTTTCTCAAGGTGAATGAGTTCCAGCCTTAAAACGCCCTTTTCCCCCAGTTCCTTGGCCTTCTCCGCGGCCTTTCCCAACACGTCCTTGGACGTTTCCACACCTTTATCGACAATTTCCTTCATCCGGTCCCAGAAACTCATGTCTCCTCCTTTTATTAGAACACAATGGTGAATTTACCTTATTTTAAGGCCGAAAGCAATCAATTTTTCCCGTGGCGGAGTAATGAAGAGGTGTTCACCGCTTTGACTTGACTTCCGTCCGGAACTTCAATAGTATTTCTGCAGAGAGAAAGTGTGGTTCTTCCTTTACATTTTTCGAGAAAGTTGCAAGTACTCTCGCGGGAGAATATACCGTGGATATGGAATTGAACGACCAGTCACGCTACTACATCATCTGCCGAACCTGCGGCAAATATGTCCCGTCCAACAAGGCGGAAAAAGGAGGATACTGTTCCTTTCTCTGCGCCGTATCCTTCGGACAATGCATTACCTGCGGCAGGCACGTACCGCGTGAAAGTCTGTTCGACAAGCACTTTTGCAGCGCCGAATGTTCGGTACAATACCGTTTCCTGAAGACCCTGGGACCGCGCCCCGTCATCATCGCCTCCGACCAGACGACCAACGATCCCGACGATATCCTCATTTAAATCAGACCTTGAGAACCTATTTCTTTTCTTCGGGAAGATTGGGCATCAGTTTTCTCTGCTTGAGAACGACGTACACCTTATTTTTTTCATGGTCCAACAAGGGCCCCGACCGTACGCTTTGCACCAGGGTGATGATATCCGCCATGCTGTTGAATCCCAGGTACAAGGCCTGTTCCAGCGACGTAGTCCCCTTGTCGGGATCCAGGGCCTTGGTGAGGAGCAGTTCGGCGCGCCGGAACCAGGCATTCTTGGCCGACGAATCCACGGCGATGGCCTTTTCGTAGGTGTCCAGCGCCTTAAGATACTGCTGCAAACCGGTGTAGGCCTGGGCCAGTTCCATGTACGCGGAAACATCCTCGGGCTTGAGTTCCAGATACTGATTCAAGAAGCCTACGGCTTCCTTCTGACTGCCTTTCTCCAGAAGCATGGCCCCCAGTCCATAGAGAGCCTTGGGGTCCCCGGTGCTGGTTTTCAATAGTGAGCGGAAATATGTTTCGGCCTTGTCGTACTCCTTTTTCTTCCAATGGATGACCGCCAAATTGTAATTCGCCTCTTTATCGTCCGGCTGGAGTTCCAGAATTTTCAGATAATGGGCGATGGCCTCATCGTCATTACCCTTGACGTGATACGCGTAGGCAATGAGTTCAAGCAGGGAGGTATTGCGCGGGTCCTTGGCTAAAAGCCCGTTCGCTATTTCCGTGGCCCGATCCGGATTGCCCAGGGCCACGTACGCGTACGCCATGTTGAACGAGGCCTTGGTCGCGTACTCATCGAAATCAAGCGACCGTTGATAAAACTCGATGGCTTCCTTGTATTTTTTGATTTGGAAATACGCGTTACCCAGATTATAATATTCCCGGGCCAGCTCCTTGCCGCTCACTGACGTGACGCACGCGCCCAGGACGAGGATGGCGAGAACAAGAAACAGGCACCGCTTGATCATCACGGCGCGCCTCCGACCCCGTCCCGTTGGGACACCCTGCCGAGTACGGCCTCTTCAACCATCCGCAGCTGAGAGCGGTACAATTTGACAATGTGAGCGTCGTAGTCCGCCAGAAGCTGGACGATGTTCCGCGAGGCTCCCGCTTTATAGGGTCCGTTGATTCTGTCGCCCACATTTCCCAAACCGGGCAGAATGTACGCCTGGGTGTTCAGCACCGGATCCATCCAGAGGGTATAAATATTGACATTTTCTACGGCCCGGATGATGCGCAGGGCTCCCTTCAAAGAAGAGATGATGTTGAAAAATCCCACGGATCGGGGCACCACCCCCCGTTCTTTCAGAAATTTCATGACCGTGACCAGGCTGCCGCCCGTGGCGTTTATGGGATCGGCGAAAAGCAGGTCTTTGCCGTGCATGCTCCCAATATTGAAATATGAACCATCCGGATCGAGGATATACTCCATCTCGTGTTCCTTTTTGGTGGAGTCGCGATGGATGTTGAAAAGCATGAACGGCGTCACGTGCTTGGCCGACGAATACTCCTCGATCTCCTTGGACATGATCATACAGGGCAGGAGGGCCCCCCGTAAAAGCACGCACATGACCGTATCTTTCACTTCGTCGTCGATGTCGGGTATCTTATGCACCGCGAAATTTCTGGCCGGCGTGGTCACCGGTGTTTCCACGATCAGATAGTTCTTCACGCCCACGGCCGGATTACCGAACGCGAAATTAAACAACAGCTCGTAGGCGCGCTGGATGTAATAGACGAATTCCTCCCTCTCGATCGCATTATCCCGCAGTTTGGCGATGAGCCGGGAGACTTCGCCATGAACGGTGCGGGGCGTCTCAAAGGAATACACATGGAGACGAGGTTCCCGGGCGGCGATCTCCTGCATCCTCTTTCCCATGACGCCGTACAGGTCTACCAGGGCTTTCTCAAAACCGGCCGTGTCCGGTTCAGCGTCGGAGCCGGTATGCGTCTTGACGGCCTTGATGACGTCGTCATAGATGATATTCATGCCGACCACCGCTTCCTTGTCATCGGGAGTGAGAAAACCGTCAAGTTCGGGAGCCCGGAGCACGAATCTGTCCATGCCACCTCCAATTTCCGCTTAATAGTACAACAACTGGTGAACAACCGTCAATTGCAGGGTCCCCATGTGAAAAGAGCGACAGGGAATCGTCCCTGTCGCTCTCGACAATCTCAAGCAGCGCGATGCGGCTAGAACCAGAATCTGAGTCCGAGCGCTCCCATAAAACCAAAGGTCGGAATCTGGGGATAGATATGAATGGCCAGGGCCGGTTCCAGGAAGATTTCAAACGCCTTGACGATGAAAATCTGGAAACCCACCGGGATACGCAGCCCGAAATCTACATACCCATAGGGAGCGGTATCGATGATGAGAAACAACCCCGGGCCGATGTAGAGGTCAACCGGCCCAACCAGGTGCGTCTGGAAGAGCCACCAGTCCGCACTGATA
>CAYQRT010000342.1:0-490 GCA_964419695.1 uncultured Spirochaetaceae bacterium
CCGTCTGGGCTGCGTCAAGGGCGTGCTGGCGATTCTGGTGAAGTTCTTTTCCGAAATATCGGATATGATCTCGCCTGAACCCGTGGTTTTCAACAATTGGTATTCCACTTCCAAAAAGGGAACGCCGTTGGCCGAGACGCGGTACGGCACCGGTCTGCCGCCGATGATTTTACATTCCGTTTCCCACACGATGAATTTTTTATCCTTTGAGAAAAGATCGATATACTCGGTCATTTTAACTTTCAGCAAATTGCCGTTTTCATCATGCGTATACTCTTCGTCATAGGTATTGACGAGTTCTTCCTTTCCCCGACCGGGATAGGAAAATTGGCGGCTGGTCTTTACCTGGTCCGCGTTCCGGTAGTCCACGTGATCCAGGGGGCCGATGTACCGTGTCGTGACGCAGGCCGTGGCAGCCAGGGCCGCGGCGGCGAGTACTAAGACAGGAAGCATTCGTTTGGTCATGATTCATCTCCTTGTGTGCTTGTCT
>CAYQRT010000342.1:500-3465 GCA_964419695.1 uncultured Spirochaetaceae bacterium
CGGCGAACACGTCGCCGTGTATGAACGGGGCGCGCCAGGGCAACCCGTCATTGCAGTGTATAATGCAGCATGTGTGTTTCCTTATCACTCAGGACCTCTTCCGCGTAAAAATCCCTGTGCCGGGGAAGAAGCAGTTTGATGCGCAGGATTGATCCCTTGTCCGCGTCGATGGTAACCGGACTTGCGCCCCGGTCGATGTTGTCCACCAGCACCCGGGCGCCGGACGGCGTGGACGTGATGGTCACGTGGGTCTTGGTCTTGTCCGTCACGGGCGTGAGGTCCACATTAATTTCCGGCGGGGCGCCGCTTTTAAAAGAAACAGTCTTCTCAACGGAGCGGTAGCCGTCTTTTTCCACCAGCAGTTTGTAGTCCCGGCGGAAGAGTTCCAATGCCAGCGGACTCTCACCCCGGTAGATGCCGTTCAGAAAAACGCGCGCGCCGGCGGGAACGGTAGTCAGAGCAACCGTGATCTTCCTTTTCTCGCCGCCGATGAAATCCACCGCGTTGCCGGCCGGCAACGCCAGATTGAAGTTGAAACCGTAGATCTTAGCGGTGACGATACCCACCACGCGGCCGTCTGTGCCGAACACGGGGCCGCCCGAATTGCCGAAATCGACGGCGGCGGAAAGATCGAGCATATGTCCCACTCCCTCAATTTCCTGAAAGGCTTGTATATTGCCGGGCGTGGCCTTGAAGCTCTTGCCCAGGGGAAAACCCGCCACCAGGATGTCGCTCATTAATTCGGGTTCCGCGTCTTCGGACAGGACGCAAAACTCGGGGAAGGCGCCTTCCACCTGGAGGAGGGCCAAGTCCAGGTCGCGTTCGGACGCGATGTTCACAATTGAAGCCACATATTCTTTTTGGGGGCGGGAAGCCCGGGGAAAGGTGATAATGATGTGCCGCCGCGAATTGTGCGCGGCCTCCTGGACCACGTGCGCATTGGTGAGTATGCGGCCGTTTCCGGAGATGAGAAACCCGCTGCCGGAGGCCACCAGCGCTGAATTTTCCTTGATTTCTATTTTACCCACAGCCGGGCCGTATTTTTTTATGACAGCTTGCCAATCCTGGGCCGTTATCCCGGTTGTGATGAGCAGTGTCAACGCAATCATTACGCCGGTTCTCTTCATGGTCACTCTCCGAAAAAAGTATTCAATGCACGGTTGGCTTACCGGACGGCGGACCGTATGTTCCATCAGCGTCCCGCCTGCTCCCGCCCTGTAAACACAGGTAAGCCACCAAAATATATTGTACTTATTGAGACTCATGCAGAGCCATTCTGTTGCACGCGGTTATCATTTCAGGTGGTCGTTTATTATATTCGTAAATGAACCAAAAGTCACCCATGATTTTTCTTGTTTACCCTTGATGGATTGGTCAAGGCGGGATTCCTGACCAAGGGCGGAATGGGAGCGAACGCCGGCAATCGCCCGTGACGGCATCATGCCTGTCGGTCCCCGCTCGTACACCCCCCCCCTTAAGGAGGAGGCAATCCACTCCTAAAGGGGGAATTGCCATGGACCGGCGACATTGTTAGGGTGGAGGCGCCTGAAGAATAATCAGCCGACTGCAGAGAGAAGAAAGGAAATCGCCATGAAAAAACACTGCTTCAACCTTATACCGGCTTTTCAGAGCCTTTTCATCGTTTGTGCGATGATAGCCGTATGCTCATGCCTTCCCCCCACAACTTCCCAGCCCGGTTTTCCTGCCGGCGATAAAAATGAAACAATTCCCTTTGCCTTGAAGGATATCGGCGATTATAAGGTATTCAGCGGCGACATTCTCCTTGATAAAAGCGATCCCGTCCATCAGCAGTTGATAGCGGAATTCGAGCACTATGACAGGTCACTGCAGGAAAACGCCGCCGCCGCCGTCATGCAGAACCGCGGCGTCACCCTAAAGGGGGTCAATCTCTGGCCGGGCGGTAACATTCCATTTTATATTTCCGGAAATTTCACTCGGAATGAAATCAACAACATCCTCACCGCCATGGAAGACCTGGAGCGGGCCTGCGGCGTCGATTTTTACGAAAGTCCACCGGATGAATACGTCTGCCGCATCAAGAAAGTAACCAACGTCGATTTCGGCGGCGAGGCGTCCCTCGGCCGCAGCCGCCATCCGGAAATTCGCCTGGCGATTCCTGACTGGGGCAGAAGTGCCCATGAATTAATGCACATCCTCGGGTTCTCTCATGAACATCAACGGTCCGACAGGGACGATTATGTCAAAATCCATTGGGAGAACATCGACCGTTATGAAAGTGATTTTAAGAGACTCACCATCCCCTATACCGGCATCGCCATCGACAATCATCATACCGCGTATGATTACGATTCCATCATGCATTATCCCGCGACCGCCAATTCCGATTCCGGCAACATAACCATTGAGCCGATTGGTCCGGGAGCGGGCCGCATGATAGGCCAACGCATGTACCTGAGTCCACTCGACAAAGCCAGTCTGGTCAAACTGTACGGCGCTTCCCGGGGATCAACGCCCTTGCCTCCTCCCGTGCGCTATTATGATCTTACCGTCTCTTACATAGATTCCCAAGGCAACAACCGGATACAGGCCGCCCACAATAACCTGACATCCGGCAGCGCCGTCTCTATTTCCGCCCCGGCATCGGTCACCGTCACGGATAATAATCACTATTCGGTGACGCTCTATTTTGACGGTTGGACCGTAAGCGGTAATGCCACGATCGACAACCGCGGCCTGTTGCAGACCACCGTGCGGAATATTTCCTCTGATGTAGATGTGCACGCTGGATACGCCCCGGAAAATCCCGGCCCGACCCGACCCGTGTTGCTGGAACCGCTGGGACTTATTTCAACCCAGCAGCCGGTGTTCCAATGGCAGGGACCGCCTGACGCCACCAGCTACTGGCTCCTGGTATCGAATCAAGAGGACGTCGGCAGCGGCCCCCGGTTGATAGACGAATCCGAGTTAACCAACACCAGTTTCG
>CAYQRT010000343.1:0-3414 GCA_964419695.1 uncultured Spirochaetaceae bacterium
GTGATTCTGCCGGAATGACCACCGGATCGGCCTGGTCGCCGGACGGACAGCGGATCGCGTTTGCTTCCGTCAGGGTGGACAACGGGGGTTATGATATCTGCCTTGTAAACGCTGATGGAACCGGATTCATTAATCTCACGGATGATCCGTCGACAAGCGATATGATGCCCGCGTGGTCCCCGAACGGCGGATGTATACTATTTGTCTCAAACCGTGATGAAAATATAGACAAATTGTTCATTATGTACTCGGATGGGACGAACCCGCGTATGTTGTCACAAGGTACAATAAACAATATGAGTATACACCGCTGGTCGCCGAACGGCCGCCGGATCGCTTATGCTTCCAAAGAAGAAGACGGGATCGGCGAGATTTGGGTCATGAATGCCGATGGTTCGGGGAAGCGGAATATCACGAATTATGTCGATCCATTATCGGTAGCCAATTCCGAGGAGAGGAACCCGGTCTGGTCACCGGACGGCAAGCGAATCGCGTTCGAGTCGCACCGCAGTGGTTTCTACCAGGTATACGTGGTAAATGTTGACGGCAGCGGCCTGGTACAGCTCACCGACAGCGTCGGTAATAACACCGGTCCGCGGTGGCATCGCTAGCGGGGTGCCGGTATTCGGACCGCTTGAGTGGACCGCCGCGTGAATATTGGTGCATAACAGGATATATCCCGCCGGTTATTTTGTTTTGCGAATGGTAAACCAGAGCGTCTTGCAATCCTTTTCGTGGTAGACCTTGTCGCCTCGCGGATTTTCCAGGTACCCGATCTGGTAGTTATAGATCACCTGGGGCCGGGCGTGGCCGGCAATGTCAAAATCCAGCTCGGCTTTAATCGCTTCATTACTGTCGGGGAATTGAATGTCGCATTTGATCGACATGGAGGCCTCCAGGTGAAACAGCTGACATAGTCTACCAGGTGCGGCAGCCCATGGCAAAGGCGGCGGAGATTCCGGAAGCGTATTCTATCGCTTCCTTTTTTCCCAGAGGGCGCGCATCTCGTCGGTATAGGATTTGAGCGCGTTATTTTTTCGCATATGATCGAACGCGTCCCTGCCTCGGGTGTCGCGCAGCGTCGGGTCCGCACCGTGCGCAATGAGCAGCCGGACGACTTCAATGTCACGTCCCAGCCGGCAGTAATTGGTCAATGGCGTCCGGCCCCAGTGGTATTCATTGAGAAGAGCGCCTTTTTTAATGAGCGCGGCCAGCACGTCCGTCATGCGCTCGCCTCCGCCGCCATTGTGGGCGGTCAGGTATATGAACAAAGGCTTGCCGGAAGTGGGATCGGCCACATTCACGTTCCTGGTGCTTTCCGTGACATAAAGAATCACGTCGGTGTCCGCCGCCTTCCGGTACATGACCCGGTTGAGGGGCAGGCCGTCCTTGCCGCACGGGGCATTCAGATCGCAGCCCGCCTTCACCATCATGGTTATGTTGGACAGGGGCTGGCTGTGCATGGCGTAGAAAACCGGGGTCCGTCCGTAGAGGTCCCGGGGATTGAGGTCGTCGTAAGCGCTGATAAAGACGCGCAGAAGCGACGGATCCCGGATGTATGAGAAGGCCAGGTGCAGGGTGGTGCGGTCGAACTCGCCGTCCACGGCTTTGATCACGCTGCCCCGGGACACGAGGCGGGCGATGGTTTCTTCTGCCAGGCGGTGGCGCAATGCGAACAGGATGGGGTATTCCTTGAACGGGGGACCTTCCCGGTCAATGTTGTAATTGGGAGCATGATAGGAGCGGAGTGAAATGATACGGAAGGCGTTCACGTCGAATCCGTAGTCCGCCAACCGGTCGATCTTTTCCGCCGAATAATTCAGGTAGCGCAGCGTGCTCAGGATCAAGTCCGGCGTGCGGGCGACGTCCCATGGGTATTTCTCCAGTACGGCGCCGAGCACCGCCCCGGAATTGAAGAGGGTTATCCATTCCAGCGGGTGGAGGACGTCAAGTTTTTCATTGATGCCGGTAATTTCACCGGCCGTCAGCAATCGGTCGATGTCCTCGGTCGAACCGTATTTAAGCGTGTTGACCGGACCGCCCGCCTGCTTAACCTGTATCCACAGTCTGTCCAGCACCTCGTGATCCGCCAGCCTGTTCCTCTGATACCTGTCGTACGCGTTCACGCCTTGCTTATCGGTTTGGACAGGGTCCGCTCCCTGGTCCAATAGATAGAGTACCGGTTCGGTGATCTCCGTGGCCTGCGCGATCAGCTGCAGAATCTCGGTGGCCCGGGTCCGGTATTCCTGACTGCCTTTTTTGCAGGATGACAACTCCCGGTTTATCTCTTCAATGGTGGGATGTCTCGGGTGGATCGGTGGCTGAAAGCCGGAGAGCGGCGCGGCGGCGGCGATAAACAACGCAATGACAAGCGGTAGACGCATGGCGAACCTCTCTCAGGCATTTTCCGACAGCGGCGTCGGTTGGGTCATAGTACATCTTCGGCTTCAGTAAATCAATGCCGCCGCCGTACGGCGTTTATTTCAGGGTAGTGATTTTTTCACCGCCCAGCCATTTTTCCAGCAGGCGTTCGTCGGCGGAGAGGCCGCCCAACACGCGGTAGGCGGAGGTCATGACCGCTCGCGAGGAGGCGGCCGGTTCCCGGACCACGCTGTAGGGGGGCAGGAGGGTCGAGTGAATAAAGAAGACTCCCTGAGGGGAGAGGGAGAGAAAGCCCACGTGTCCGTCCAGTCCCAGCACGTAGAGGCCGGCGGGCAGACGTTTGAGGCGGGTAAGAAATTCCCGTCCGGAAAGGCCCGAATAGCGGAGGATGTTCTTTTCCTCCACCAGGGAGCGGATGATCTGTTCCGACGGCTGTTGGGAGAGGTTGACGCGTTCCACCTGCAATCCCGCGTCCCGAAGCACGGTGACCACGAAGAAGCCGCAGGCGATGCGCCCCACGCCGGGAGTCTCGGTGGCGCCGTTATACCCGTAGGGGGTGCCGTACCAGCGGGGAGCGATCTGCGTTTCAATGCCGGAGGAGAGCACGGCCGACGCTTCCCCCAGCACCCGGCGTCGGGCGGCCAACCCATTGGCGCGGCGGTAGGCGCTCGCCAAACGATCGCGTTCGTCTGAAAGATTCTGGAGGGCCAGCCCGTACCCGTCTTCCACCCCGGTAGTGCGGGCGGCGGCGGGGCGCGAGGAAACCGGGCCCGCGGCCGCGGCCAGGGAGACCGTGACCAGGAGGCCGCAGCCGGCCAGGCAAAGCAGGATCACCAGCAGGGCCGGACGGCGTCCGCGTCCCCGTCGGCGGGCGTTTTCCAGATGTCCGCCGGCCGTCCTTCGAACGCGGCGGCGCCGGCGGGCGGGAGCGTAGGCAAGCAGGGTTTTTCTGTCCGTAAAGTCCACGGCGGCCATCAGCGGGAAACTCCTTGGGTATACGTTTTATCAACTGTTTGAATTTTCGGCAGAACC
>CAYQRT010000344.1:0-3408 GCA_964419695.1 uncultured Spirochaetaceae bacterium
AGGGCGAGAACACCGAACTCGACAAATCGGTCATCGAGGACCTGCTCGACCCGCTTATCCACTGCGTCCGCAATTCCATCGACCACGGCATTGAGGACCCGGCATCGCGGGAGCGCGCGGGCAAGGACCCCTGCGGCAACGTGGTGCTGCGCGCCGGCAATGAAGGCAACATGGTCGTCATTGAAATCTCCGACGACGGCCGGGGCATCGACGTGGAGTCGGTCAGGAAGAAGGCGGTCAAGCAGGGCCGTATTCACGAACACAAGATCCTCTCCGACGTGGAGGCGCACAATCTCATTTTTGAGCCGGGCTTTTCCACCTCCAAGAGCATCACCGACGTTTCCGGCCGCGGGGTGGGACTGGACGTGGTGAAGAAGCAGATTGAAAAACTTTCCGGCACGGTGAGCGTCTGGAGTGAACCGGGGCGGGGATCGCGCTTCACCATCAAGCTGCCGCTGACGCTGGCCATTATCCAGGGACTTTTGGTGCGGGTGGGGAAGAACGTCTTTGCCATTCCCGTGGCCTCGGTCATGGAAACCATGAAGGTGCGGATGGACGAGATCAAGCGCATCGACAGCTATGAGGTGTTCAACCTGCGTGAGGACATCGTATCCCTGGTCCGGCTGCACACCCTCTTTCACATCGAAGCCCCCGCGGACACGAGCACGCAATACATCGTGGTGGTGGGCTCCAAGGGCCCGCGCATCGGCATCATGGTCGATTCGCTCATCGGGGAGGAAGACGTGGTTATCAAGCCGCTGAAGGATAAATTCACGAAGTCGCCCGGTATCGCCGGGGCTTCCATCCTGGGCGACGGCACCGTGTCCCTCATCATCGACGTGGCCCAGCTCCTGGACCTCGGCATGCAAATGGGGATGGAGGAGCTTAAACAGCGGGAAATGGCCGGGATCGAGGAGAAGCGGGTATGAGTTCGATCATGGATAATGTCCGGGATCCTGATCTGGACAACGCCGCAGCCCTGGAGACGGCGGAGAAGCAGGAGAAGATCGACTTCAAGATGGTCACCTTCACCCTGGGCGGCCGCCAGTACGCGGTCAATATCATGAAGGTCAAGGAGATTTCCAAGGCCAACCGGTTCACCTACGTACCCAACACGGCCGCCTTCGTGGAAGGGGTCTACAACCTGCGCGGCGACATCATCACCATCATCAATCTGCGCCGCATGTTCCACCTCCCCGCATTGAAGCGCGAAAAGGAGGCCCTGGAAAACATCATCATCCTGAACGTCCGGGACACCATCATCGGCGTGATCGTGGACAGCATTGAGAACGTCATCGGCGTCTCCTCCCAGATGATCCAACCACGTCATCCATTGTTCACCGACATCCAGATGAAATACATAAGCGGTGTAATCGAGGTGGGGAGCACCTTGTACGTCATCCTCGACGTGGACCGGATCTTCGGCGACGGCGGGGAAGACGCGGCCGACGTCGTGTCAGAGGCGGCCACCGTCGTGTCAAAGGAGGTCACCTCCGCGCCGGCGGCCCCGGCGGAGCACGCGCCCGCGCCGCGTCCGGAAGGCAAGGTCAAAAAGCCCGCCGCCCGCGCGGCCGCCGATGAGGCGGCGATCGACCTCCAATTCATCACCGAAACCCTGGCCACGTTCGCCTCTTTTCATGTGGACGAGCTGAACGGCGATTGGGTGACCGCCCGCCTTGCCGAATGGAAAAAGCTGCGCAGCCGGAAGAAGCAGGAGATACAGCTCGCCGGGCCCGAGGAGGCCGCCGATTTCCTCGATCCCTTTTACTCGCCCCACACCGGAGAGTTGTGGGGGGACGAATACCGGGCGGAATTCGCCCAGGTGTTGTGGAAAGGCGAAATGCTTTCCGTCCGGGCCTGGAATCCGGGCACCCACCGGGGAAGCGAGGCGTTTTCCGTGTGCGCCGCGCTCAAGATCAGGTATCCCAAGGCACGCGTCAAGGTATGGGCCTGCGACACCGACCTCCTGGGCATCAGCGCGGCTCCGGGATTGACGCACGATCACGACACGATTCCCGACTATTTCATCAAGACCGGGTATATGAAGGAAGGGGACAAGGGGTGGCAATTCTCCCCGGAGATGAAAGATTCGGTCCTCTTCGAATATCATGACATCCGCCACGGCACCGAGCTGCCGAGCCTGGACCTGATCGTGGCCCGCGATCTCTTGTCCTTTTTCCCCACGGCGCAGAAAAAGAAATTAATCGGCGAATTCTGGGAAAAACTCAACGCGAACGGGATTCTGGTCGTCGGCACGCACGAACGGATCGCCGCACCGGGCTTCAACCTGCTGCATGAGGGAAATGTTGTTGCATATCAAAAAGAAAAGGAGTAAACTTTTATCCGACGTATAAACCGAGGCGCCCGGATGGAAGAAGAGAGGTAGTCCGATGAGAGTGGAATATATCAATCCCTTCGTGGAAGCCGCGTTCAACGTCTTGCGTGAAGTCCTTAATGTGGAAATCAAGCGCGGGGAGTTGTACCTGAAATCGATTTCCCAGCCCGTGTTGGGCGTCACCTCCATCGTCGGCCTGGCGGGCGACGTGGAAGGCAGGGTGCTTTTTGACATGGCGGAGAGCACGGCCTTGGGCATCGCCTCCCAGATGAACGGTGAAAACCTCTCCAGCTTCGACGATCTGGCCAAGGCGACCATCACCGAACTGGCCAATATGATCACCGCCCAGGCGATCACCAAGCTGCACGATCTCGGATTCCAGTTCGATCTCACCCCTCCGGCCATCTTTACCGGAGACAACATGCAGGTCACCGACACCGAGATCGAAGCGCTCATCGTGCCCATTGAGTTGAAATTCGGAAAAATCGAAATCAATGTGGCCATCAGGGAAAAGAATTAGGCAGGAGGGACCATATTCATGAAGACGAAAATGGATTTTCCGAACATCAATCAGCGCCGGCCGGACGGGATGAAGGACACCGGAAAACCCTTCCGCGTGCTCATCGTGGACGATTCCATGTTCGTCACCAAGCAGATTGAACAGATTCTCACCTCCGAAGGATTCGACGTGGCCGCCACCGCCGTGAATGGGCAGGACGGGCTGGACAAGTACAAGGAACTCTATCCGAACGTGGACCTCGTGACCATGGACATCACCATGCCGGTCATGGACGGCGTCAGCTCACTGGAAAAGATCATTGAGTTCGATAAAGACGCCAAAATCATCATGATCAGCGCCCTGGGCAAGCAGGATCTGGTCAAGAAATCGCTGCTGTTGGGGGCCAAGAACTACATTGTCAAACCATTGGACCGCAAGAAAGTACTGGAACGGGTCCTTATGACACTGAAAAAATAGCGCCTTGACAAATCAAAGCAATTCCTATATCAACATGCCTAGGGGCGGCTAGCTCAGTTTGGTTAGAGCACTAGCTCGACACGCTAGGGGTCGCTGG
>CAYQRT010000345.1:0-3405 GCA_964419695.1 uncultured Spirochaetaceae bacterium
CCAGCAGGTGCTCATCCTCAAAAAGCACGGGAAGGTCACCGCCGTGGGCGCGTGTCTCCCGCGGCAGTTCCTCGATCACCAGCTCGTCGCCGGCCGATAATTCCGTTTTGGGGTCGGTAACAACACGGCCGTTGAGACAAACCTTTTTTTTGCGCAAGAGGCGGAAGAGCGCGGAAAAAGGCAGGGAGGTGACTTCCTTTTTTACGAACTTGTCCAGACGGACACCGTTATATTCGGGATTAATGATGGATTTCATGTGGCACCACTGGTGGTGAGTATAGCACAGTCTCCGGGACCGGGAGAAGCACGTTGCCAGTTCCGGATTTGCTTGATTTACCGGCCCAAACATGCTACCGTGAAATAATCAAGTATATCCACCAAACCGGTCCGCTCCGCGGGGATGGGCCGTAAAACCAGCGGGGGAGAGGGGCTGGAACGTGTCAAAAAGTAATGTGCCGCTCGTTCCGACCGACAGGCTTTCGCCATGAAATACTACGTCATGCAGGTGCGCGCCCGCGAGGAAGAGAAATGCCTGGACCGGGCGCGGGAAACCGCGGCCCAACGGCCCGTGGAATTTTACTGGCCGCGGCGCGAGCTGCGCATCCGCAAGGGCGGCCGCTGGAAAGAGACCGCGGCCCCCATCTTCCCGGGCTACATCTTCATTTCCGCCTCCGTGGCCCCCTCCGCCCTTTACCGGCTGGTCAAGTCCGTGCCCGGCTTCGTCCGCTTTCTGAAGAGCAATACCGACATCACCCCCCTGGAGGGACCTGATCTGGAACTGGTCCGGCACTTCCTCCGTCACGGCGAAATCGTCCGCAAATCCCTGGTGAAATTCGAGACCGACCAGCGCATCCAGGTGCTGGAAGGCCCCCTCAAAGGGCTTGAGGGAATGATCATCAAGGTCGATAAACGTAAAAAGAGGATAAAGGTGCGGCTCGAGCTTTACGCCAACTCCTTTTCCATCGATTTCGGCTACGAGGATCTGGGCGCGGCCGGGACGGGCGGGTGTACATGACCAACACTTCCAGCGAACATCGTATCTGCATCATAGGAGCGGGGATCGCCGGCGTCACCCTGGCCCGTGAAATATCGACCAAACCCATCTTCGGCCGGGTGGTGGCCTTTCTGGACGACGACCCGGTTAAAATCGGCTCGTCCATCAACGGCATTCCGGTGGCCGGACCGCTCACGGACGTGGCCGCCATTCTCAGGGAGATTCCGGCCGACGAGGCCATCATCGCCATCCCCTCGGCCACCAGCGAGCAGCTTAAAAACATCTACGCGGTCGTTTCCCGCGCTCCCTTCTCCCGGATTAAAATCCTGCCCCGGCTCTCCCAGATCCTGGACAACTCCGCCCACCTGGTCCAGACCCGCGAGATCAACCCCGAGGACCTCCTGGGCCGGACGCCGGTCAAGGTGAGCCTGAAGAAAAGCCTGGCCTACCTGCGCGGCAAGCGCGTCCTTATCACCGGCGCGGGCGGAAGCATCGGCAGCGAACTGGCCCGCCAGCTCTTGTCCGGCGGCGCCGCCCGGCTTTACCTTTTCGGCCACGGCGAAAACTCACTCTATGAAATCGAGCGCGAACTGCGCATCCTCCAGCAGGGGGGCGTGGGCGAAAAGGCCACCATCATTCCCATCCTGGGCGAACTGCAGGACGGCGACTACATCCGCTACCTGCTGGACCGCCTGGCGGCCGACGTGATCTTCCATACCGCGGCGCACAAACACGTGCCGCTCCTGGAGGAGAACCCGGTGGAGGCCATCAAGAACAACGTGTTCGGCACCCTGCACCTGGTGGAGGCGGCCCGGGCGGCGCGCACCGAACGCTTCGTGCTGGTGTCCACGGACAAGGCCGTGGAACCGATGAGCGTCTACGGCGCCTCCAAACTCCTGGCCGAGGAGATCGTGCTGTCGGCGGGTGACAACCACTTCATGGTGGTCCGCTTCGGCAACGTACTGGGATCACGCGGCAGCATCCTGCCCCTCTTCCGCAGGCAGATCGCCTCCGGGGGTCCGGTCACGCTCACCCATCCCGGGATGCGCCGTTTTTTCATGACCATTCCGGAAGCCGTCTCCCTGGTGCTCAAGGCCGGCGGCACCGGCAACGGCGGAGAGCTCTACGTCCTGGACATGGGCGAACCGGTGCTCGTCAAGGACCTCATCCACCAATTGATCCAGTTTTACGGGTACAACCCGGAGACCGACATACGCATCGCCGTTACCGGCCTGCGCGACGGCGAAAAGCTGGAGGAGAAACTCTCCCGCGACTGCGAGGCACTGGAAGCCACCGATTTTCCCAAAATCCTCAAGGTCAACCGCGAGCCCATCCTGGGCCGGGAGTTGAACTCATTTTTGAACGAGGCCCGCCCCGTCTGTTACTTCGATCCGGCGCAGCCGGACCTCTTCCGCGACCGCGAACGGCTGAAAACCATTCTCTCCGCAACCGTCCCCTCCCTGCCCTGCCTGGTCGGCCATGAACAGGTCCGCTGATCCGGACCCGTCCGCGCGCCGTGTTCCCTTCGCCCGGCCCTCCCTGGGCCGCGAGGAAGAGGAAGCGGTTCTGGCTGTGCTCCGTTCCGGCTGGCTCACCACCGGCCCGGTCACCCGCGAGTTTGAAATCGAATTCGCCCGTTTTGTGGGCGCGCGCCGCGCCCTGGCCGTCAATTCCGCCACGGCCGGCCTGCACCTGGCGGTGGAGGCCCTGGGCGTGGGCCCGGACGACCAGGTGCTCACCACGCCCTACACGTTCGCGGCCACGGCCGAGGTAATCCGCTACGTGGGCGCCCACCCCGTGTTCGTGGACATTGACGACCGGACGCTCAACATCGATCCCCACCTGGTGGAACGGGCCTGCCGGGAGAACCAACCGCGCCGGCGCGCGCTGCTCCCCGTACACGTGGGCGGACTGCCCTGCGACATGCCGTCCCTGACGGCCGCGGCCTCCGCGGCGGGCCTCCCCGTCATCGAAGATTGCGCCCACGCCTTCCCGGTGGAAACCGCGGCCGGCTTCCTGGGAACGATCGGCAAAATCGGCGTCTTCTCCTTCTACGCCAACAAAACCATCACCACGGGCGAAGGCGGCATGATCGTGACCGACGACGAAAAACTGGCGGCGCGTATGAGCGTCATGCGCCTGCACGGCATCGACCGGGAATCCTGGGAACGCTACACGTCCGCCGCCAACTCCTGGTATTACGAAATCGTGGCCCCGGGCTATAAATACAACCTGACCGACATCGCCTCCGCCCTGGGCCGGGTGCAGTTGTCCAAAGCCCGGGAATTGAAGGCCCGCCGCGCCCGGATCGCCCGCTTTTACCTGGAAGAGCTGGCCGGCTGCGGGTGGCTGCGCCTGCCCGCGGACCACCCCGAGCACGCCTGGCATCTTTTTTACATCCGCCTCGTGCC
>CAYQRT010000346.1:0-3395 GCA_964419695.1 uncultured Spirochaetaceae bacterium
CATTTACGGGGCCATTACGGGTATGGTGACCGCTTCCGTTGCCTTCAGTCCGGCGTCGTCGGTTACGGTGAGCTGGAACGTCAGGTCCGTATCCGCCGCCACCACCGGGGCGTCAAATGAGGGTGCGGCGGTATCATCGCCGGTTAAGGTCACCGCCGGTCCGGCTGTCTGGGTCCAGGCAAAGGACGTGATCGAGGGAACGGGAAGGATGACGCCTTCATAGGCGGGTGCGGTGGCGCCTGCGTTAAGGATTACGCCGTGTGAACCGGAGCCGACTGCAGCGGGGCAAGTTATCCGGATGGCGGGGATGGCGCGGGCGAACCGGATATCAACGTTGCTACTTGGATTTATTATCCAATCGCAGGATCCCAGGGGTAATGCAGCCGGGGCCGTAATTGTTACGACAAATAACGAGATCCCTGGAGATTCACCAAAATCAAAAATTGTCAACGCTCCAGGATTAGAAACACTCAATAACACAAGAGAACCTGTCGTATCAGTTATGCCGTCGACTTGGCCGGGAGCGCCGTCTTTTGTGACAGCAAATGCATTAATCCCGGCGGGTAAATTTAATGAAATCTCTGAATCGGATGAGGCCCTTTCACGATTAAACCCGAACATAATGGGATTGCTGTTTTGTATGGCAAATCCGTCATTGAGTGTCTCTCCCGTCAGGGTGATGGATTCGGCATCCGGGGGCGGGGGCGGACTGGTTCCCGCCATAGAGCAGCCGAAAAGGATTGTCATTGAAATGAGGATTATGATTACTCGACAAAAGGTTGATTTGTTCATGGCTCTTCTCCTTTTACGGGGCCAATACGGTTACGGTGACTTCTTCCGTTGCCGTGAGCCCGGCGTCGTCTGTTACGGTGAGCTGAAACGTCAGGTCCGTATCCACTCCTGTAACCGGGGCATTGAAGCTGAGTACTGCTGTATCAGCGCCGTTTAGAGTGACAGCCGGTCCCGTCGTCTGGGTCCAGGCGAAGGCGGTGATGGACGGCGCGGGGGTGATGCTTCCCTCATAGGAGACTTTGGTCGCGCCGGCGTTGAGGATGATGCCGGCTGCTCCGGATAGGACGGAGGACGGACAGGTTATGCTGATGATAGGGATGGTTCTTATGAACTGGATGCCGACATTCGTTTCCGCTAATGGACGCACGAACCAGTCACATGACCCTAGAGGTACAATGGCTGGAGCTTCTATAGTAAAAACAAAAAAGGATGTGCCTTCCGCTTCGCCGAAATCCATTATGAGAATGGACCCCGGATTAGATTTATTGACTATTATCATACTTCCTGTTGTATCAGTTATGTTATCAACCTGACCTAGAGCTCCGTTTTTTGTTACGGTGAAGGTATTGATACCCGTGGGTAATGTCATAGAAATTTCTGTATCAGTTGATTTCATTTCACGTTCAAACCCGAACATAATGGTATTACTGTTATCTATGACAAACCCGTCATTCAGGGTTTCTCCGATCAGGGTTATGGCTTCGGAATCGGGGGGCGGACTGGTTCCCGCCATAGAGCAGCTGAAAAGGATTGTCAGCGAAATGAGAATTATAATTAATTGATAAAAGGATAATTTGTTCATGGTGCTCCTCCTGTTACGGGGCCATTACGGGGATGGTGACGGTTCCCGTCGCGGTCAACCCGGCGTCGTCAACGACGGTCAACCGGAACTCCAGGTCCGTGTCAACGTCAACGTGAGGCGCCGCAAACACAGGCGTGGCCGTGGCCGCCCCGTTCAGGGTGACGGCCGGTCCCGCCGTCTGGGTCCAGGAGAACGAAGACAGTGAGGGGGCCGGTGTGACGGCGCCCGCGAACAGGGACACGCAGAACGGTTGTCATATCTCATTCCTCCTCAAGACAATAATGACAATTTTATTGATTACGTAATAATGGACCCGCCTTATCCGATTTTTCAATCATCAAAACGGGTGATTTTGTATCCCCTTTTCCGGTGATGCCGGGCGGGGAGACGGCTATCGGGAAAACATCAATGAGCGGTCTCTACCGTCCACCGGAAGTTATGAACGGGGAAAGCGATAAAATCCCGGCCGGTGCCGCAGACCCCGCCCGTCTCAACCTCAGGATATCAATAATTATAGTCCGCCAACCAGAAATGATTATGACCAATTATGCATTTTTCATGATCTTCCGTGCAAAAAAAAACACAGGGACATATTAAAATAAGGCCGCTGATACGCTGAAAAGGACCACTGTCCGACAATCCGGATAAATACCAGGCAACCGTCTTCATCGCGTTTTCGGCCCAGCTGGTCCGCTCTCCCCCCCATCTCAAGGCGGATATACCCGGCATATTCAAGTCGGGATCTATCGTATCGAGCACCGCGGCCCGAACGCCGGACGTGGTCCCGACCGGGATGAAGAACAGTCCCTGCTCGGGATCGTCCCCGTCGCAGTTCAGGCCCCCCCCCCGATGATCTCCGCGGTGTGACCCGCGGTGAGCGCAAGCGTGGGGCGCCGGTTGTGTCCGGCCGGACACAGCCGCTGCCATCACCCCCCCCAGGGGGGTGATGGCAATTGTCTCAATATCTGCTATTTTTTCACCACGTATCTAGGGGCCGCTTAACGCCGGGCCGTATTTTTGGAATCAGCCAGTCAAGGAGTCACCTGATGAAGAAGTCATTCCATCACACAGACAACCCCGGACGGACAAACGCGTTTTGTCCCGTGCTTTTCTGCCTGTTGTTCCTAACCCTCCCGGTTTCCCTGCCCGCGGAAACCCTGACCTGCCATCCGGCGGCGGGAGGCTACCGCCTGGTCGGCACGGCCGCCCAAGGCCATACGATCGAGATGGCCGACGCGGGCTACGGCCGCCTGGATTCCCCGGGCGATCCCGTGCTGCCGGAGAAAATAATCGAATTGAAAGTGCCGCAGGACGGGAATATCACGAATATCCGGCTCACCATCACCAACGCGGAGAGCGAGGCGCTGGCCCAGCCCTACGACATAGTCCCCCAAGGCCCCGCGCTGGTCGACACACGGGAGTTCTGGGGCGAGGGAAAATCGATCGTCCAGGGCAAAAACGTTTACGTGTACGGGACGAACGCTTTTTTCCCGGGAAAGACCGCGGAGCTCCTGCCGACGGTGACCAAAAAGGAACTGGTCCGCCGGGACGGCCGGAAAAAAATCTATACGCTGGTCCGCTACTTACGTATCGCTTTCCGGCCGTTCGCCTACAACCCGGTGGCGCATACACTGCAACTGACCAAGACCGCCTCGGTGACGGTCAGCTACGACGTGGCGGCCGCCGACAAGGTGAGCCCGCCGAAGACCGACGCGCCGGGGGCGGGGGCGGACTACGTGATCATCACCACCAACGAGATCGTAACCGGGAGCCGGATGCTTGATAACTTCGTGAAGATGAA
>CAYQRT010000347.1:0-3383 GCA_964419695.1 uncultured Spirochaetaceae bacterium
CCTTCGTCACCGATGATGTCAGCCGCCAGCTTCTCAAAACGTGATTCGAACATCCGCAATACCCGCAACCGTCGCTCCTCTTCCGGGCGGACGCGCGCGTCCACGTCAAAGAAGTGAAAGGTCATCTCCGTAAACGAGGGGATGACCAGTTCCCCGCCCGCGTCCATGATCACGTCGTGAATGCGTTGGTTGACCGTTTCATTGTATTTGACGTAAAAGTCGCCCAGCAGGGCGATGCGCGGCCGGCGGGCTAAGGATTCGTCCACCGGCACGGCCCGGAACAGCTCCACCACCGACCGGAACGCGGCGCGGCTGTCCGCGTTGGCGCGGAAGGCGGCGGCCAGGAGGGATTCGCTCTCCCCCAGGGCCCGGTCGGACGCGCCCTCCTCAGCTTCATACGGTTTGCGCCGGAAATAGAGTTTGTAGGTGAGGCTGGCCGCCACGCCGGCCTCGAACAGCTTGACCGGCAGGCTGCCGGGAAGGTGGTCGCCCTGGGCCATGGAGTTGACCAGCGGCACCTTCAACCCCGCGTACCCGGCCTCCCGCGCCGCGTTCCTGGCGATAATCGGAAACTGCGGAAAATTACAGGCCATACAGAGCGTGGGCAGGTAGAGGGCCGTTCGTTTGGGATCCGGCCGGAGGGCCTTCATTTTCTCCACCATGCCGCCCACAATGGCGGCCACGGGCAGGCATTCCCCGCCATGCACGTAGGCGTAGCCGGCGGAAAGCGATGCCGGCCCCGTATCCAATACCTCCCCCCGGAAGCCCGCGGCATTGAAACATTCGGCCCAAAAACGGGAGATGAGCCCGCTCACATTGGGAATGAGCACCGTGTCCCCGGCAGCGAACGTTTCCCCCCGCCCCTTCGACAAGGTCAGGGTAGACGTATTCGGAAGAGCCTGCCCTGAGCTTGTCGAAGGACAGGATGCCAGGTGATTGCGGAAGGCGTGGAAGGCCGCCTCGATGCGCGTCACATAGCCCACGCCCGAAGCCAGTTCGTCCAGCCCCAAAAAAAGGAAGGGTTTGCCCGATCCTTGCATCATCTCCTGGGCGTAGGACAGCAGAAATGAATCCGGGCTGCAGCGAAAACAGCTCAGGTACACCGGGTACACGCCCGGCGTCCGGGCCGCGTAATCCAGGGCGCGCAGGATGTCCTGCCCGTATTTCCAATGCATTCGCTCGAAAAAGGCCGCATCGGGGCAGGCGCCGTCCGCCGCGATCTCTTCCTGCCAGAAGACCTCCGCGCCCTGACGCTCCAGTTCTTCCGGAATGGCCAGGCTCAAGACCGGATCAAAGACCGCGTAGGGGCGTCCCAGCAGCACGACCCTGATCCCGCCCGGCGCCGGCGGCCGCCGCAGATCGGGATTGGCCCGGAAGGCCTGTTTGGATGCGAGAAATTTTTTCCGCGCGTACGAGAAGGCGGCCGCCACCTCTTCCCCGCCCACGTCGGGAAACACGGCCGCCAGTTCCCGGTGGAGGGCCTTGGCCACCGACGCGTCGTCCGCGTCGCGGAATCGGACCAGGGGGGCCACCAACCGGCCCGCCAGGGGGGCGCCCGGCAGCGCTTCCAGGATGGTGGGCAGGTACTGTGAATAATAACAAAAATACGCGTCGGTGGTTTTTTCGCGGAAGAGTTCCTCCCGCGGTTCCCCGTCCGTTCTCTCATTGACCACGGCCGGGGAGAAGACCGTCCGCACACCGGCGGCCGCGGCCTGCACGGCCAGGCCGTGGGCCATGATCATGGGCGCGCAGAAATCAGAGTTGACCGCGCGTTTGCCCTCGGCCAGCGTGGAGCGGGAGGGAGTGAAGACGCGAACGGAGAATCCCAGGCGGGTGAGCAACAACCGCCAGAGGGGATTGTATTCCCGGTGGTACAGCCCGTCCAGCAGGGCGATGGTGACCTGAGCGCGCGGGCCGGGCGGGGGCTTCTCGATCAGTTCCCGGGTCGACTCCGTAAACCGTCGGGTTACCAGAGGCGGGTCCTTTTTACCGGCCCGTCGCTCCGCGTAGTCGCGTCCGCATTTCATGCCCCACCCCGTCTTCCTCCCGTCCCGGCCGGCCACGGTCAGCAGACAGCGGTTGGCGCAGAGCGTACAGGTCTCGGAAGAGAAAACGATCTCCCGGTCCGCGCCCGCGAACCGGGACACGCCGCCGCCGGAGGCGGCCTTGTCCTCCACCCGGGCCCGCTCCAGTGCCAGGAGGGCCGCGCCGTAAGCGCCGGTCAGGTGACAGTAAGGAGACACGTGAAGGGGCCGCCCGATGCTTTCCTCGAAGGCCGCCACCAGGGCCTTATTGCGCGCGGTGGCGCCCTGGAACACGATGACCTTGCCCAACGGTCGGCGCTGCACCACCTTGGAAAGATAGTTGTCGCGCACGGACCGGAGAACGGAAGCGGCCAGGGACGCGGGCGCGTGCCCCGCTCCCAGCAAGGCTGAAAGGTCGCGTTCCATGTAGACCGTGCAGCGGTCGTTCGTGAGCGGCGCACGGGCTTCCAATGCATGTTGGGAAATTTCCGCCAGGGATAGGCCCAGCCGTTGGGCCTGCTCTTCGATAAAACTCCCGGTGCCCGCCGCGCAGACATAGTTCATCTGGGAGAAGGAGACCTCGCCGCCGGACAGCAGGGTGAGTTTGGAATCCTGGCCGCCGATCTCGATCACCGTATCCACGTCCGGTTGGAGACGGCGGGCCGCGGCGGCGTGGGCGGTTATTTCATTGACAATGAGGTCCGCGTTGAAGAGCGTGCCGATCATGTCTCGGCCGGATCCGGTCACCCCGGCGGCCCGTAATCGCGGCAGGCGACCGCCGCACGAATGTTTCATCACGCGCAGGAGGCGACGGACCGCGTCCACCGGATCGCCCTTGGTACGGGTATAGAAACCACGCACCACCTCGCCACCGCCGCCCACCAGCACGCTTTTGGTGGACGTGGACCCCACGTCAAACCCCAGGGCCGCCGGGCCGCCGGCCACCGCCGGTGCCCGGCCGCGTTCAGCCATGACCTCCACGCCCTCCTCGTCGGTGAATTCAAAGCGGGCCCAGTCCGGATAACTGCTTTTTTCCAGTTTGAGTACGGAACGGAAGGCCGACGCCCGTTGTTCCTCGGCGAACAGCGCGGCCGGATCGAGGGTACGCCCGGTTCCGAGGAGCGCGGCTCCGACCGCTCCCACGCAGGCGGAATATTCGGGGACCACCACCTCACAGCCGCCCATCTCGGCCACGGCCCGGGCGATCTTTTTATTGAGAGACACACCCCCGGCCAACACCAGGGGAGAGGCGAGAGATGCTCCCTTGCCCAGGGTGTCGAGCAGGTTGCGGGCGATCCCGCGGCAGAGGCCGGCGGCCACGGCGTCCAGGGAGTAGCCTTCCTGCATGGCGTGGATGAT
>CAYQRT010000348.1:0-3374 GCA_964419695.1 uncultured Spirochaetaceae bacterium
ATGGTCAAGGCGGGCCAGCCCGTGGACGCCTTCATCGAATCGGTCATCCCCCTTCTGGAAAAGGGCGACATCCTTATAGACGGCGGGAACTCGCACTTCCCGGATACCATCCGCCGCACCGCCCTCCTGGAAAGTAAGGGTCTGCGCTATATCGGTACCGGCGTGTCCGGCGGCGAGGAGGGCGCCCTCAAAGGCCCCTCCATCATGCCCGGCGGATCGCCCTCGGCCTGGCCGGAGGTAAAGCCGATCTTCCAGAAGATCGCCGCCCATACCGACGACGGCGATCCCTGCTGCGACTGGGTGGGCGAAAACGGCGCCGGCCATTTCGTGAAGATGGTCCACAACGGGATCGAGTACGGCGACATGCAGCTCATCTGCGAAACCTACCAGATCATGCGCGATTTCTTGGGCATGAGCGCCGGTGAGATACACGACGTCTTCAAGGAGTGGAACGAAGGCGAACTGGGAAGCTACCTCATCGAGATCACCCGGGACATCCTCGCGTACAAGGACGAAGACGGGAAACCGCTGGTGGACAAAATCCTCGATACCGCCGGTCAGAAGGGTACGGGTAAGTGGACGGGCATCACCGCCCTCGATCTGGGCGCCCCCCTTACCCTCATCGGGGAGGCGGTCTTCGCCCGCTGCCTGTCCGCGGCCAAGGACGAACGCGTGGCCGCGTCCCAAGTCCTTTCCGGACCCAAGCCGGCCTTCACGGGCGACCAGAAAGCCTTTCTCAATGATCTGCGCCAGGCGCTCTATTGTTCCAAGATCATCTCGTATGCCCAGGGCTACACCATGATGCGCACGGCGGCCGGGGAGTACACATGGAACCTCAACTACGGCGGCATCGCCCTCATGTGGCGCGGCGGCTGCATCATCCGTTCGGTTTTTCTGGGCAAGATCAAGGAAGCGTTCGACAAGAATCCGGACATCACCAACCTGCTCCTCGACCCGTTCTTCAAGGACAAGGTCCTGGCCGGACAGGCGGGCTGGCGCCGCGTGACGGCCGCGGCCCTGACGGGAGGCATCCCCGTACCGGCCATCAGCTCGGCCCTCTGCTACTTTGACGGGTTCCGCACCGCGCGACTGCCGGCCAACCTGCTCCAGGCCCAGAGAGACTACTTCGGCGCCCATACCTACGAACGCATCGACCAGCCACGGGGCAAGTTCTTCCACACCAACTGGACGGGACACGGGGGCGCGACCTCGGCCAGCACGTATTCGGTGTAACATTTACCTAGTGCCCCGAAGAATGTGTAAGGATGGCAGGGGGCGCTCATGCGGCCCGGGCCAAAGCGCTCAAGCGTTCTTCACCAGTGATATAGGCCGGAATAGATTGAAATGAAGGGCGGAAGGGCGTGCGATAGGCACGCAGCCACACCCACCACGGCAACACGGTGCTCCTGCAGCGCAATGTCCCCTGGCAGGAGTTCGCCGGCCGCAACGGCCCTGGCGGCATGGGATGATATCAGGAAATCGTCCTCCCGATTAAATAAATTGTGATGTCGCTTATTGAGGGTAAGAAAGAATCACGTCACCGTCTTCTCCAGAACGCGGGAGTAAGCAGGATAAGTACGGTGTAAATCTCCAGACGGCCCACCATCATGGCAAAACTCAGGAACCATTTGATGTAATCCGGATAGAAGGCGTAATTCCGGGCGGGACCGATCAGTTGAAAGCCGGGACCGATGTTGCCGACCGTAACTAGGGCAGTGGAGAAACTGGTTTCCAGAGGGTAATTGCCTGATGACACCACCGCCGTGGTCAGGAGCAGAAATATGAGATACAACACCGTAAAGCCTAGGATGGTGTAGACAAAGTCTTTTTTTATGGTACTGCCGTTGATGCGCGTTCTGAAAATGCCCCGGTGGCTGAGCAGATATTTCATTTCCGTCAATGCCTGTTTGCATAATACGGCGATGCGGATCACCTTGATCCCCCCGCCCGTGGACCCGGAACAGCCGCCGATGAACATCAGGGCAAAGAGTATATATTTGGCGAAAGCCGGCCACATATCGAAATTGGCCGTGGCGTAGCCGGTGGTGGTCAGGATTGAGGCCGCCTGAAAACTGGCGTAGCGCAGGCTCTCATCCACGCGGGCATAGACGGTACCGGTCAGAGAGATGGTGAGGATGACCACCGCCGCCGCGAATATGAATAGGTAGGCCTTGAGTTCGGTGTTCTTTTTCAACGTCCTGGCCTGGCCGGTCAGGATCTTGAAATAGAGGGCGAAGTTGACCCCCGCCAACACCATGAATACGGTGATCACCACCTGAATATAAGCAGAATCATAATGGCCCACACTGGCGTTTTTGGAGGAAAATCCTCCCGTGGCCAGGGTGCCGAAGGTATGGATCAGGGCGTCGAACAGGTCCATGCCGCCGAACATGAGCAGCGCCGTTTCCAGAACGGTCAGGCCCAGATAGATCAGCCACAGCCATTTGGCCATCTGGGTGATCTTGGGGGAGATCTTGTCCATGGTGGGACCGGGCGATTCGGCTGAGACCATGCGTACACCGCCGATGCCCAACAGAGGGAGGATGGCCACTGTCAGCACTACAAAACCCATTCCCCCCAGCCAATGGGTGAGGGAGCGCCAGAAAAGGATCGCCTTGGGCAGGGGTTCTATGGCTGTCAGGATGGAGGCGCCGGTGGTGGTGAACCCGGACATGGTTTCAAAAAAGGCGTCCGTGTAGGAGGGAATGGCGCCGGAAATTACGAAGGGGAGGGCTCCGAAAGCCGACACCAGGATCCAGCCGGCCGTGACCATGAGAAAGCCGTCTTTGGATGAGAATATGTTCTTTTTTAGTTTGAACGTGATGAGAAACAGGAGCAAGCCGAAAGAGGCCATCACCAACATGGAGGTTAAAAAGGCCTGAGTGGAGGTGGTATCCTGGGAAAAAAAGGCGATGCCCAGTGGGAATACCATGAAAAAAGAAACAACTAGAATGATGACCGACAGGATGTTCAGAACCAGGGATGGATGTATCATTTTTTCTCAAAGACCGCTTCCAGCTTGTTTACTGAATCGTTGTGGGAAATAACGACCACATGATCGTTCGGCTTGATCACCAGGTCTCCATTGGGAATGATGTTCTCGCCGCCGCGGGAAATATGGAGAAATAAGGTGTCCTTGGGAAGCTTGATGTTCTTGATTTGTTTATGGCAAATGGGTGAATCCTCGTGAATTTCGAATTCAATTATCTCAAACGGGCTGCCGGACACATTGTAAATACTCTTGATATTGCCTTTTCTGATTATCTTGAGAATGGTGTTGACCAACACGGTGTTGATGCTGATGCACACGTCGATCCCCAGATGCTCGGCGATATGCTGGTAGGCTTTGGTCTGCACCAGGGAGATGGCCCGGG
>CAYQRT010000349.1:0-3347 GCA_964419695.1 uncultured Spirochaetaceae bacterium
CGAAGCAGGGCCCACCCCTCGCGCCCTGCCTCTGTATCCTAATCTGAACATGCCCAAAGTCAGCACCCCGCTAAGCTATTTTTAACGTCACGGGATTCTGATTCGTCCAACTAGGACAAGTATAGAAGTATCAAAACGTCCTTAATAATGTATACAGTTTCAATATTCATGGAGTTACTAACAATATAGTATATGCACAAGAATCGAAAATTTAGCCAAAATTGAGTGCATTAGAAAAGAAAAGGGAAATGGGGACCCCCCCATTCCGACCGTTTTCTTTCCGTATGCCAACGCTCACCAGTACTCCAAATAGAATACAGGATTGATACAGTTTTTAGACTACAGATATAAGGTAGTATCGCTTTTCAATGTATATACAGCTAGCTGTAGCTACAATCACATGTTGTTACTCATTAATGAGTAGGTGCATTTCAGTATGGATGAGAGACTCTCTGATAAGCTTGGGATTTTGGGTCTAAAGATAGGCAAAGGGCAAGAATCGAGGATGCTTACTGTGCTGCGTGCAGTACTCGATACAACAGAAGAACTTGAAGATGCTGTTACATTCGGAGAAATCTATGAAAAGCTTCAGAGAGCAGGTGATTTCAAAGCCAGCAAAGCATGGGTTCACAGAATCCTGAAGAGCCTGGTGGATGTGAATATTATCAGACTTGAGTCCGGCGAAGCTATTAGAAAGAGATACATTGGCAATGTTGAAACCGTTGTAGGCGGTCTTGAAAAGATCAAAGCTGGTATTGAAGAGGATTTCATCTCACAAATCAACCATCTAGCCAAGCAGAAAAGTGAAGTCAGCTCAATTGATTGCAGTACTGTTGGGCAAGACCTTGTAGAAACACTCACCGGAAAACCACAAAAGCTGAGTTCAAGATTCATTACTGGTGTAGATGAGCTTCATCGCATTCTACATGATCACATCCATGCTCCTGCAGGACCCGGTAGCATCATTCGAACAACCATGTCCTGGGGCGGGCCTTGGGTTAAATCGCCTGGAGAGAGACTGGAGAAATACATCGAATCTGCACGAAGAGGAGTAGATGTGCGATGGATTATTGATACACAGGTCCTTCTTTCAGATACTATATCTGAAAATTATACAGCTGATGAAATTGCAGGATTCTTTTTTGAATTCGCAATGCTTGAGAAAGAAGGGCATAAATTCGAGGTACGTGTGACATCAGGAGGTATGGCATATAATCAGTCTTCCCTGAATAACGAAGCTCTAGCCTTGATTATAACAGAAGATCCCCCGACTGCGACATATGTGACACGTGATTTCAACAAAGAGTTGATTGATACAGTAATCAGAAGCTTCGATACGCTATGGAGCAAAGCAATGCCTTTTTTGAAGGCGAAACCTGAGGACCTGCAGAAAATGGGTATTCTTGGGAACCCGTTAATGACTTCGGTCTTCAAGAAAATGGAAGAGGAATAGTGTATGGCAAAGTGAACCTAGTATCGATAGACAGATTAAATAATCAGAAAGATGTGAAGAATTGAGCACTGGAGCGGGGTTATGAGCATGAGTGAGAATATGGATGAGGCTTTGTCAATCTTAGGCTTGGAATCATCTAATGCACATACATCAAGAGTGATGGATATTCTCAATACAGTTCTGAATCTTCAGTTGGAATTAAAACGCCCAATGTCATTCGCTGAGATATTATCCAGAGTAAATGCAACTCATGATAAAGCAGAGATAACTCGAACGTGGCTCCATAGGCTCTTGAAGGACCTTATAGAAAAAGGACTTGTGCAGATAGAAGATGAAATCATCCACAATAGAAAATACATTTGTGATATTAATTCCCTGATATTTGGTCTCAGGAAAATGAAGAGCGATGCCATTGAAGAGTCTACCAAGCAGATACAGGACCTCAAATCTACAGTTACAAAACTCGAAGCATTGAACACAAATAACATTGCACAATATCTATTCTTAAGTCTAACAGGGCAAAAAGGAATACGTGGATCGAGATACATCAAAGGCATGGATGAATTCCACCAAGTCACCAATGAAACAATATATGACATTGCTAAGGCTGGAGATGTGATTCGTTGCTCGGTATTGAATGTTGGTTCATTTGTAGGTACCGGCGATAAGCGGTTGGGCAGGCTGTTCAAAACAGCGACAACTGGAGCGGATATAAAGTACGCTGTTTCTCTTGAAGCATTTCAGATTAAACGTGAAGAGGTCACCGATAATACGCGTGAATGGATGCAAAGGTTTGTTGCAAGCGTCTTCAATGCTCAAGGAAAGGGAGTGGATTTCAGGCTTCTAAGACCAGGAGTCAAAAGGTATCAGTTTGTTAGCCTTAACGATGAAGTCATGGCACTAATGATAGCGGACAATCCGGTTACAGCTGCATGGGTAACTCAAGAGTATAATTCGGATTTAATAGGAAGTGCAATAGATGCGTTTGAGGAGGAATGGAAATTCGCGATTCCTGTTGATAAACTGAATGCTGAAGTTTTGAAAGGACTGGGAATTCCAGAGGACAACTTCATGGTATCCATACTTGAGAAGGGGAAGCAAGATAAGCAGACGCCTGTAGAACATTGGTAGATGACCGAGGATAATTCCAAGAAAGCACTAGATGTGCTAGGTATCGACCTAAGAGACGGGCGTTCAAGAATCCTACGAGCTATTGTCACTGCACAAGGTGAAATAGGCGAAGGCACAACCTTCGATGCAATGCGGACAAAACTGCTTGAAGAAACAGGCGGAAAGGAAATTGCACGCCCACTCATTTATCGATACTTGAAATCTCTGGAAGAAGATGGTTTGATAGTAGTGGATAGATCTTCAAAGCCAAATCAGTATATCACGGACTTATCCACATTATCAAGTGGAATTGAGGCAATTCGGATTCAGCATACTACCGAATTGAGAGAGAAGCATAAGAGCCTATTATCAACACGCGAGGCAGTGACAACACTCACGGCATCCTGGTTGGCTAGAGACTTCATTGAAACTCTTCTTGGAACCAGATTCGAAAGCAGGTCTCGGTCTACTCAAGGCATAGATGGAATTCAGGATCTCATTGGAAGTGAAGTTTATTCTCGTGCCAGAGAAGGTGATGTAATACGAGCGACACTAGATTGGGACTTCAGGACAACTTCCTACGAGGAGAAGAACCGTAGCATAGGAATAGCATTGTTTTCAAAGAAGGTATTAATGAAATTCATTCTACACAATCCAGACTATGCAGACCAAAACTTGTTGAAAGATAGAATAAAGGAATACAAACGGCTCAAATCAATTCCAGAGATTAGTAAATATGCTGAAACAAGAGTCACTTTTAAAACAACAAAAACATACCAGGCGG
>CAYQRT010000350.1:0-3342 GCA_964419695.1 uncultured Spirochaetaceae bacterium
CAGTTTTAAGGAGGTGTTGTATGAACATCATCAGAAGACCCGCCGATGTGTACGATCCCTTCCGGGAGCTGCGCAAGCTGCAAAACGACATCAATGACCTGTTTACCTTTGACAGGTTCCCCGGCACCGAGGGATTGTTCGACCGGAGCTTTTCACCCGCGCTGGACGTGACGGAAAACGCGAACGACTACACCGTACGCGCCGAGGTGCCCGGCCTGGAAGAAAAGGACATTGACGTCTCCATCGCGTCCAATGTGCTCACCATCCGCGGTGAAAAAAAGGGTGAGAAAGAGGCCAAGGACGCCAAGTTTTTCCGCAAGGAAACCTGGAGCGGCGGCTTCCAGCGGACGCTGCCTCTTCCGGTTCCCGTGGATGCGGCGCACATCCAGGCCGAACTGAAGGACGGCATCCTGACCGTGGTCCTTCCCAAGCGCGAGGAAGCCAAGCCCAAACAGATTTCGGTGAATGTGAAATAACAACGGAAGGGAGGATGGAGCCATGAAAGCGAAAGACGACATGAAGCGACGGACCGTTACCGCTCCCTGCGATATTTTCGAGGCGGACGGCAAGATCGTCCTGAGAATAGACATGCCGGGAGTGACGAAGGAACAGTTGAACGTGCACGTGGAGGACGACGAGCTGCGTATTGAAGGACGGCGCGCCCGCGGCGAAGCGTCCGGCGGCACGTATCTCATTCGCGAGATCCCCGATTGCGATTTCGTCCAGGCCTACACCCTGGACTCCACCATCGACAGGGATTCCATTCACGCGGCGTTGGTGAACGGGCAACTCAAGGTGACGCTTTCCGTCAAGGAATCGGAAAAACCGCGTAAAATCGAAGTGACATCCCGCCCGTAATGGTAAAAGAGTTCGCGTTCCCCTGACGCGAACACGAAGCGGCCGACCGAGGCGACTATAAGTCTTCCGGGTACGGCCGTTTTTTTTGGCAGGTCGGTGTGGAAAACCCGTCTTGCCAAAACACCTTAAATCGCCTACGCTTTTCCGCATCCCGCCTGGTGCGTTCCAAGGAGTGTTCATGCCCACGGATTATACAACCCTATTTTCCACTATTGACGGCTACAGAAACGACATGATCGAGCTGCAGCGCGGGCTCACGGCCCGGCCGGCCATCGCCCCGGAATCCGGCGGCACCGGCGAACACGAAAAGGCCCTCTTCCTGGAGGAACGGATCCGCGCCCTGGACGTGGGGCAGGTGACGCGTTTCACGGCGCCGGACGAACGGCTCAAGAACACGGGACGGCCCAGCCTCCTTTTAGCCCTGCCCGGCCGCGATCGGAGCCGGGTCTTGTGGATCATGACCCACCTGGACGTGGTGCCGCCCGGCGATACGGACGCCTGGCAGGGCGATCCCTACACGCTGCGGGAACATGAGGGCAAACTCTACGGACGGGGAACCGAGGACAACCAGCAGAGCCTGGTCGCCTCACTCTATGCCCTGGCCGCGGTCAAAGCCGCCGGCCTGGCGCCGCCGGCCGATGTCAGCCTGCTCTTTGTGGCGGACGAGGAAACCGGCTCCGCCTACGGCATCAAACACCTGATCGACAAGCACCCCGGGTTGTTCAAGAAACCTTCGTACGCCCTGGTGCCGGACGCCGGGGCCCCGGACGGCGTGCCCATCGAAATCGCGGAGAAGAGCCTTCTCTGGCTGAAATTTTCAACCAAGGGGAAGCAGGTGCACGGTTCCCTGCCCCACCTGGGCATCAATGCCTTCCTGGCCGCCTCGGACCTGGTGCTGCGGCTCAACGGCCTCAACCGCCATTACTCCCGGCGGGACGAACTGTTCGACCCGCCCGTGTCCACGTTCTCTCCCACCAAAAAAGAGGCCAACGTGCCCAACATCAACACCATCCCCGGAGACGACGTCTTTTATTTCGACTGCCGCGTTCTGCCGCAGGAGAACCTCGATGAAGTGCTGGAACGGATCAGGGGGTTGATGAAGGAGGTGGAGGAGAAATACGGCGTCACGGTCAGCCTGGAAACCGTGCAGCGGGAATCCTCCCCGGCCACGCCGGCCTCGTCGCCCCTGGTGACGCACCTGACCCGGGCCGTGAAAAGCGTCTACGGTGCGGAGGCCAAAGCGGTGGGCATCGGCGGCGGTACCGTGGGCGCCTACCTGCGGCGTTCCGGCGTCGACACCGCGGTCTGGTCGCGCATCGGGCACACGGCGCACATGCCGAATGAATATTGCGTGATCGACAACATGGTGGGCGACGCCAAGGTCATGGCGATGCTGATGCTGGAGTTGTTCGCCTGAACACCGAAGAAATTCGGGAAACGGTGGGGGAAAACACGGGATAGGACGGGATCTCGCAGCGACCGCAGGGAGCTTCCAGCGCTTGGGACACGGGATGGAGGAAGGGAGGCTGGGATAGACAGGACCTCAATGGAAGCCGCGAAGACATATAAAATGGTTATCGCAGCCTTTATAGAGAGGCGGTATTAGAGAATAGGTCGAATTCAGTATCGTCTGAGTCTTCCGGGAAATTGGTTTCAAATCGCAATTTGGAATTGTTCACATAGTCTTCATTAATTTCAATGGAAATCCACTTTCTTTGTAAATTCTCCGCCACCCTTCCGGTTGTATTGGAACCCGCAAAAGGGTCTACAACAGTATCATCAGTGTCTGTAAGGAATTTTATAAAATACTCCGGGAGGGTCGCCGGGAATCTTGCCGGATGAACCTTTTGTCCCTTCATTTTACATGCCTTGATATAGTTGCTATTGCTTTCATTATTACCGGATTCGATGAGATTAGGAGGTATTGAACCACCCTTATTTTCGGCAAAACTACCTTTGATCAAATGGCCTGAAGGCCGCAGCGTTCTCTTGACGCCTTTTTTTATAAGTCGTTTCATATCGTTTGAATACTCTTGAAGGATGTTGCGATTATTCGCTTTCGGGAACGGTGTTTTGGAAAACCAGAATAGGTATTCCACGGAATCTTTCACACGAATTCTCCGGACATTAACCCACTCGGCGGGAGCCGGCATTTTCGCGGGATTATACCAAAAAAATTCTTGAGCGAGGTGAAATCCGATCGTTTCACACAAAGCAATAACCAATTTGTATACGTATAAAGAACGTTCGGGTTTCCCGGGGGTCCATGCTCCACCGATATTTAATACGAAACTTCCGCTGTCATTTAAGATTCTCTTTATTTCTTTGCAGAATGGCATTATCCAATTGATATATTCATTTTGGTCGGCGTTGCCGTATTCTTTTTTATAATGCAGCGCGTAAGGAGGCGACGTAAACACCAAATCAATGGAATTCGATTCTATATTCTGTAAGATATCCAGACTATTACCGCAGTACGCTGAA
>CAYQRT010000351.1:0-3318 GCA_964419695.1 uncultured Spirochaetaceae bacterium
TACCGCCGCTACACCGCGCCGGGCTTCAAGCCTCTCCGGCCGGTGTAGATGGGTCGGCCCGGATGGGAGCGGCCAACGGCTGTCAGAAAATAAACGGGAAGGCATCCGGACAAGGGACTCCGATCGTTCCCGGCGGCAGGTCTTTGGTATGCTTGCATCTACCGGCCGACACCTTCAGGTAAGGCGCGCAACCAACCTGTTTTGATTGACAAAAGCAATTGCCCCCGTAAAAAAAATCCGCTATAATCCTTTGCGGAAAAGGTCTTCCGATTTCCCGGCACACCAACCGGAAACCGTATCATCTTACCCGGCTGCGGGGATAAGGAGTGTGTATGAAAAGAGTAATGGTGTGCCTGATTTTGGCCTTGGCCATGACCGGCGCCACGGGATTCGCGGAGGAAAAGCTGCGTGACGGTGTGTTCCAGGAGGCGACCAAGCCCGACGGCGAGGGGTACTACTGCCGCGTGGTCCTGACCGTGGCCCAGGGGCGGATCGTGAAATGCGAGTGGGAAATCCGGGACGCCCGACGGAAAGACAGGCTTTTTGACGAGACGTACGGTCCGGAGGTCTTCAAGGGACATACATTGTACATCAAGCAGAGCGAGGAGAACCTGAGCGGCATGCAGACCTACGCTACGCGTTTGATTGAGACACAATCCCTGGCCGAAGTAGACGCGGTCACCGGCGCCACCTGGGCGCGCGGTAAGTTTCAAGAGGCGTTGACCGCCGTATTGCCTAAAGCCAGGAAGTAAAAAGACCGTCGCCCATGGCCGCCTGAAGGCAATGCGCGTCCGTCCCCGGCCCTGCCGGCGGGGACCGATTGAAAAAATGCACGGAAGCGAGTATCCGGACCGTCCGTCCCGCGGGCGGATTTTCTGCAAGGAGCGGCCATGGCCTTTAAAAAACGGCGCGACGGCGTCTACTTGAAACACCTTCCCGCCTTTCGGCGCATCTTCCCCTATCTCATGCCCACCCGGGACGAATCGATAATCTTCGCCAACCAGAAAATCAACGTCGGTCCCTTGTTGGCTTTTCTGGAACGGATAAACAAGGGCCATTCCCGGGAAGAACGAATTACGTTTTTCCATTGCATGCTGGCCGCCGCTTCCCGCACCGTGCGCCTGAGGCCGGAGCTTAACCGCTTCGTGGCGGGCAAACGTTTATACGAGCAGAAGGAAATCAGCATCACATTCATTATAAAGAAGGCCATGACCGAGGAGGCCCCGGAGGCGGAGGAACGTGTTGTTTTTACGGGCCGGGAGCGGCTGGGTGAGATTCGCGACCTGGTGAACCGACATATCCATCGCGCCCGCGGCCATGATAAGGGAAGCGACGACAAGCTTATCGACCTTGTGGGCGGCCTGCCGCGGCCCTGTCTCAACCTGGTGGCCCGGCTCATCCGCTGGTTGGACTATCATAACATGCTGCCGGCCTTTCTTATGGACGCCATCCCCCTGTACACCAGTATCTATCTGGCCAATCTGGGATCCATCGGCTTGGACGCCGTCTACCACCACCTGTATGAGTTCGGCACGGCCAGCACCTTCGCGGTCATCGGCAAGATCCACAAGGAACCGTGCGTGGACGAGAAAAACCGCGTGGTAATACGCGACCTGGTCGATGTGTCCTTTACCTTGGACGAACGCGTGTCCGAGGGATACTACTACGCCCGTTCCATCCTCCTTTTCCAGACACTGCTGGAGGAGCCGTGGCTCCTCCAGCGTCCCGACCTCTCCCTGGCTGAAATCCTCGCCGTGGCCGGAGGCGAACGCGGGCTGAAGGCCGCCGGCCGCACCAAGAGAACCGGCGCACGAAAAACACAATCCACCCCTCGGTCCGTGGGAACCCGGGTAAAAAGAAAGCGGCGAAAAAAAGATAGTGCCTGAAACCGGTGGTGCGGAGTCGAACGCGGCTCCGCCTGAAAAAAAGGGGGCGGGTGATGTACGAGAAGAAACCCTGGCTGGCTTTTTACGACGATATTCCCCATACCCTTGATTACCCGGACCTGACCATGTACGGGCTGGTGCGCGATACCGCGGCACGCTGCCCTGACCTTATCGCTTACGATTTCATGGGCACGCGCTCCACCTACAGTCGTTTGATTGAAGACATCGAAACCACGGCCGCCGTATTCGCCGCGCGGGGACTGAAAAAAGGGGATACGGTCACCGTCTGCCTGCCCAACTGTCCGCCGGCGGTCATCGCCTTTTACGCCCTGAACAAGCTGGGAGTGAAGGCCAGCATGATTCATCCCCTGTCCGCTCCCACGGAGATCGAGTTCTATCTCAGGGAAAGCGGGAGTGTCTGGGCCGTGACCCTGGACGCCTTTTATAAAAATTTCATTCCCGTGCTGGAACGGACGCCCACCAGGCAGGTGATCCTGGTCCGCATCGGCGACAGCCTGTCTTTGCTCAAGCGTTTCGGCTTCTGGTTGGTGAGCGGTCGCAAGATTCAAAAACCCGACCCGGCCGACAGGCACGTGTTATGGTGGAAGGACCTGCATGCCCCGCCGCCACCCGCAGCCGTACCCGACGCGGAAGTCGGTCCCGACGACTGCGCCGTGATTTTATACACCGGGGGCACCAGCGGTGCGCCCAAGGGCATCCTCCTCTCCAGCCGCAACTTCAACGCCCTGGCCCTGCAGACCGGCACACAGGGGCCCATCCGCCCCGGGGACGCCATCCTTTCCATTCTTCCCGTGTTCCACGGTTTCGGTCTGGGCGTCTGCGTCCATACTTTTCTGGCCGGGGGCGGGCAGTGCGTGCTGGTGCCGCGTTTTACGCCGGAGAGCGTGGCCGCCCTCATCAAGAATGAAAAACCCCAATACATGGCGGGCGTGCCCACCCTGTTCGAGGCCCTGACCCGGGACAAGACCATGCAGGACACCGATCTCTCCTGCCTCAAGCGCGCCTACGCCGGCGGTGACAAGCTGCCTCGCGGCGTTAAGGAGCGGTTTGAGGAATTGGTACGGGCGCGGGGCGGAAACGCCCCCCTTCTGGAGGGCTACGGCCTGACGGAAAGCGTGACGGCCTGCATCGTCACCCCCAAGGATCACGATCGGGAGGGCAGCGTGGGCATTCCCTACCCGGATATGCTGGCCAAGATCGTGCTGCCCGGCACGGAGCGGGAGGTCCGGGCCGGAGAGGACGGCGAACTCTGCGTGGCCGGACCGACGGTCATGCTGGGGTACCTGAATAGTCCGGAGGAAACCGCCCTGACGCTGCGTCCGCACGCGGACGGCCGAACCTGGCTTCATACCGGGGATCTCTGTTCCATGGATGCCGACGGGTTTATCTATTTCAAACTGCGCCTCAAGCG
>CAYQRT010000352.1:0-3307 GCA_964419695.1 uncultured Spirochaetaceae bacterium
GGGTGGAGCCGCCGCCCTCCATCATGGGGACGATCTTCCTCGGGTAGGGGGCGGCCGTACCGGCGGGTCCGTCCGTACAGGCGGTGCAGAGACAGAGGATGCCAAGAAGGGGGAGGACGCGCGGGTTCATCAATTTACTTTTTAAAATATTCATTCAGTTTGTCAAGTACCTTCTCCCGCACCGCGGCCATGGGTTCGCGGCACTTGAAGCCGGCGGCGTTGCGGTGGCCGCCGCCGCCGAAGGTCTTGGCGATTTCCGCCACGTCGATCGGTCCCTTGGAGCGCAGGGAACAGCGCATGAGGCCGGAGATGTCCTCCTTGAAAAAGATGGAGACCTTGACCGACTCGGCCTTGAGGGGGATGTTGATGATCTGGTCCGCCTCCTCGTATTTGGCGCCGGAATTGAGGATGGTGTCCCGCGTCATCACCTGGATGGCCACGTGGCTGTCGAGCACCAGCTCCAGGGAAGCGAGCACGCGCGACTGCAGGATGACTGAAGATATTGAGTTGCACTCATACACCTTGGAGTAGATGTCATTGGGGATGACGCCCTTCTCCACCATCTCGAAGGCGATCTGGAAGGTGAGGGCGGTGGTCTTGGGATAGACGAACGATCCCGTGTCGTAGACGATGGCCGTAAAAAGGGCCTGCGCGGTGTAGAGGTCGATGTCGACCGAGAGCACCTTGAAGATCTGGTAGAGGATCTCCGCGGTGGAGGAGGCGTTCTTCTGCACGATGTTGCCCGAGTGGATGTCGAGCTCGATATCATGATGGTCGATGATGAAGTATTCCTTGACCTGGGTTAGGACCAGCTGGGAAAGCTTGCCGATGTTGTTGGTGTCGTTCGTGTCCAGGATGATCAGCACGTACTGTGCCACGTCCTCGGGTATCTGCTGCTTGTTCTTCAGGATGACGATTTCATTCTCGTCGTCGATGAATTTGAATTTATTGGGCGTTGGATCGGAATTGAGGACGAGGACGGTTTTGCCCAGCTTTTTGAGGATCCGCGCCATGGCGCACTCCGACCCGATGGCGTCGCCGTCGGGCGTTTCGTGGGCGGTGAGAATGAAATGCGAGTTCGAATTGATGAAATCGACGACAGGCTTAAAAATCATTCATTCCATTCCCTGGGCGGACAGCGGCGGCGTCGCCGCCGGACGATATGATCACATTATAGTGCTTCCCCGCCGTTTTTAAAAGAAAAATTGTACAATCTCCATCGGTCGTCATGATAGTGCACCGGCGCCGGCCGGAAAAAAAACCGGGGGTTGCTTCAACCCCCGGGGGAAGTCCGTGTCACGCGTCCCGTCGCTTCCGTCAGACCGGGCCGCGAAACAATTATAGTTTGATGAACTCGACGTGCAGGATGTCCGAGTCCTGTGTTTTGACGGTGAGTTTTTTGCCCAGCACGTTCTGCTTGCCGGCTTTCAGGCCGGGGAACTGCTCCTCGCGAAGCGCTTCGAACTCCAGGCCCTTCTTGACGCCGTAGACCCGGCCGATGCTGCGCAGGGAGCGTTTGGGCGCGATGGTCAGGCGTCCGAAGCTTTCATTCAGGTAGAGCCATTTGCCTGTGCCCACCTTGAACACGTCCTTGCCTTTCTTCAGCGGTTGTTCTTCCACCTTGAGGCGGAACTTGGTGCCGCTGGAGAGGATAAGCCGGATGAGAAGGATGACGAGAGCGGCCAGGAGCAGGAGTCCGCCGGCCAGAAGAAGGATGAGGAGCGGCAGATTGTTTTCAATATAACTGTTGACGTGCAGATCCACGCCCAGGTTGCTGGGGTAGAAGGCCGCGCCGTTCTCGAAGTAAAACTGAACGTCCGCCATGTAGTCGCCCGGGGCCAGGGTGGCGGGGATGAAGACCTTGGTGGAGAATTCGGTTTCCTTGTCCGGGGACACCATGAACTGCACGGGATTCTGGAGCACGTTCTGGTCCTGCATGGAGGCCGCGGTCAATCGGATCTCCCGGACCACGACCGGCGTGGCGTTGGCCAGCGCCTCTCCCTTGAGCCGCAGTGAGAGGTCGGCGATCTTGCTGGCCGGCACCACCAGACGGAGCCGCTGGCCCGGCCGGGGACTGACCACGTCGATCCGGGTTTCCAGGTTGGCGGTGGCTTCTTCCAGTTCGCCCACGGTCGGCTGTTCGCTCACCGCCGTATGTTCGCCGCCCATGCGTTCGGCGGTCTCTTTCAGGTCGGAGGCCTGGTTTGTTTCGCCGGTGTCGGTCGCCTGTGACGTTTGGGCGGCGCCGGTGCCCAGGAAGTCCTTGGCCCCGCCGATTTCGATCATCTGGATCTTCCAGCCTTTTTTGGCGATGGTGGTCGCCTGGGCCAGGAAGGCATTGGTGAACTTGCCGTCCGCGGAGTAGTATTTGCTGAAGCGGGGGGCTTCCTGGATACCGTCCGTGACCATGAGCACGATCTTGGGCCGGGTGCTGCAGGCCAGCACGTCGATCTGGGCCTTGGCCACGTCGATGGCATTGCCGATATCGGTATTGGTTTCCCGTTTGGTCGACATTATTGTCTGAATGAGGGATTTAGCCCGTTCTTTATCAGCCTGGGTGTCGATATCGAAGCTGTCTATGACTTCCGCCTGACCCCAGAAATCCATCATGATCAAAAAATCTCCAATATTCACCTTTTGGTCAATCACTGAAGTGGCCATAAACTCCTTGACCACATCCAGATTCCTGCTTTCTTCCATGGAAATGGATTTATCCACCAACAGAATCACATCATAAGCCGGGCGTTCGTCCGCGGCTATCTGAAGCGTGCCGCTTGCGGCAAACAGCAGTAAAATACCGAAAATAATCCGGATTTTCTTCATGCATTGACCTCCTTTTCGTAATACCGCAGCCGTTATCCGCAACGAATTTCGTTAGGCCGGAACGACTCGCCGATAATGCTATATTGTAATATATTTTACAATTATGGAAGTGAAAAAAAAAAAAAAGTTGCTTTACATTTTGGCGGAGATATGAATAATTAATACTAAAATCACTTGAGTGAAGGAGACATTTATGGGAAGTGTAGATCTACCTAAAAGCCCTAATGTATTTCACCCTGAAAAACCGAGTGCCGTCGGTTCCAGAAACTCTCTGGCGCAGGAATTCAGGGATCAGCAGGCTGAAGTCGATCTCCTTTTGAGCGAAGAAGTCGATAAGGTGATGAACCACCTGACTTCCAAACTTCCGAGGGACGTTCTCGAGCGGCTCGATGTCATGGGCGGTTTGAAGGAGAAATTATATAATTATTTCAACCAGAACTACCAGAACATGTTCAACCGCTTCGTAGTCACCTCCGAAGACGAA
>CAYQRT010000353.1:0-3305 GCA_964419695.1 uncultured Spirochaetaceae bacterium
GTACCCCCAATATGATTTCGTGCCCCTGGAGTTTCCCTTTACCGAGCCGGCGGATATTGATTATCTGGCGGCCTTCGGCATTCCGGACTGGAGCGGCCCCGGCCATCCGCACGACGGTATCGATCTGAGGACCACCCAACCGACCACGATCATCGCCCCCATCCACGGCACCATCAGCAACATTTCCTGGAACACCACCGGGGCGCTCTCCACTCCTCCCGACCTGGTCATGGTGCACGTGACCATAATTGTCAACGGCGAATGGCGCGTCAAACTGGTTTTCGAACCGAGCGGGGTGCAGGCCGATATCCTCCAGGACCAACTGGACGCCCTGCAGGTGAGCCAGGGCCAGACTGTGGAAGCCGGCGGCGTCATCGGGGACCTGCTGGTGGGAACCGAAGGGTATCCGCATCTTCATTACATGCCCGTTCACAATGACGTCCCCCAATGCGCCTATACCTATTCATCGGATGCCGCCCGCCTGATCTTCGACCAGATCGCGGCATTGCCGGGAAACAATATGCCCGCCGGCACCATCTGCGGCGATTGATCCGCGCACCCACCCGCCCGGCGCTCCAGCCGGGAGGCCGGGTTCGTTGACACGCAGGCGGGCTTTGATGGATAATGCCTGCAAGAAGACGTCAGTATGGCGAATTACCTACATTATAAATGTAAAGTCAGGCCGGAGCACTTTATCCAGGTCAAGCTATCGACCAAGGCCAATGTCAAACTCCTGGACACCGTCAATTTCTACAAATATCAGTCAGGCAAACCGTACGACGTAACGAGCGAGCACCTGGATTTGGCCTCCGTGGAAATTAAAGTCCCCTTTAAAAGTACGTGGCATGTCATCATCGAACACAGCTACTACGACGGCCCCATCCGGGCCAATGTAAGCGTCGTCTGATCCAACCCTTTTCCGGCACCAGGATCTACCGCTATACAAATGTTAAGTTTTTACTTGCCTCGTCTTTTTTTTCCTGATACATTATTTTCTAACTATCATCCTTAAGGGCACGGAAGTCTTTCATGAAACATCTGATCATCCAGGGCGCGCGCGAACACAATCTGAAAAACATCAGCCTGAAACTCCCCCGGGACAAGTTCATCGTCATCTCGGGCCTGAGCGGTTCGGGCAAATCCTCCCTGGCCTTCGACACCATCTTCGCGGAAGGGCAACGCCGCTACGTGGAATCGCTCTCCGCCTATGCCCGGCAGTTCCTGGGCCGGCTGGACAAGCCGGACGTGGATTACATAGAAGGCCTCTCCCCGGCCATCTCCATCGAACAGAAAACAACCCACAAGAATCCGCGTTCCACCGTGGGCACGGTCACGGAAATTTACGACTATCTCCGCCTTCTTTACGCGCGGGTCGGCATCCCCCACTGCCCGCAGTGCGGCAAGGAAATCAGTGAACAATCAGTGGACCAGATCCTGGAGACCATCTTCACGTACAAGGAAAACACGCGCCTTCTTATCCTGGCCCCGATCGTGCGCGGCCGCAAGGGTGAACACGAAAAAGTCTGGGAGGACGCCAAGCGCGGCGGCTTTCAAAGAGTCCGCGTCAACGGGGAGATCCGCAGCGTGGACGAGCCGCTCAAGCTGGACAAACAGAAGAAACACAGCCTGGAAATCGTAGTGGACCGGACCACCGTCCGCCGGGACAACCGCCAGCGCCTGGCCGAATCCGTGGAAACGGCCCTGGAGCTGACCGAGGGCCAGCTGGTGGTGGTAAGACTCGACGGCGACGGGGAACACGAGGAGTTCTTCTCCGAACGCAATGCCTGCCCCGAATGCGGCGTGAGCATCCCCGAGCTGCAGCCGCGATTATTTTCCTTCAACAACCCTTACGGCGCCTGCGAGACTTGTTCCGGACTGGGCGTGATCCTGGAGTTCGATCCGAACCTGGTGATCCCTGACAAAAGCCTCTCCTTCAACCAGCACGGCATCGCGCCGTACAACCCGCAGGCCAACTGGTACCGCAGCCGCATCGGGTCGGTGATCAAACATTATGGCTTTACCCTGGACACGCCCATGGGCAAATTGCCGGCCAAGGTGTTCAAACAGCTGCTGTACGGGAGTAAAGAAGAGATTGATTTCGTGTACAAGAGCAAACACCACACCGGAAAATGGGAGTATACGGGGAATTTCAACGGCGTTCTTCCCGACCTCAAACGCCGCTACATGGAAAGCAGTTCCGACGGCGTCAAACAGTACCTGGAGGGATTCATGCGCCAGACCGCCTGCCATGCCTGCGGCGGCCGGCGCCTGCGCCCGGAGAGCCTGGCGGTCACGGTCTGCGACAAAAACATCCATGACTTTACCAGTCTCTCGGTCGGGGAGGCGCAGCAGTTCGTTGAAGGCCTCACGTTGAGCGATACGCACAAAAAAATCGCCGCGCAGATCGTCAAGGAAATTAAAAGCCGTTTATCCTTTCTGGTCAACGTGGGCCTGGATTACCTGACCCTGGAACGGCAGGCCGCCACCCTCTCCGGCGGCGAGGCGCAGCGCATACGCCTGGCCACCCAGATCGGCTCCCAGCTGGTGGGCGTGCTCTACATCCTGGACGAACCCACCATCGGCCTGCACCAGCGCGATAACCAGCGGCTGATCAGCACATTGAAGTCGCTCAGGGACATCGGCAACACGCTCATCGTGGTCGAGCATGACGAACAGACCCTGCGCACGGCCGATTACATCGTGGACCTGGGACCGGGTGCGGGCGTGCACGGCGGGCACGTGGTGGCGGCCGGCACCTACGACCAGGTGATCAAGAGCAAGAAGTCGCTCACCGGTCAATACCTGAGCGGGGAACTGAAAATAGAAAAACGCCAGCAACGCCGCCCGGTCGATCCCGGCCGCGTCATCCGCATCGAGGGCGCCCGCGAGCACAACCTGAAAAACATCGCCGTCGACTTTCCCCTGGGCGTGTTCACGGTCATCACGGGCGTGTCCGGGTCGGGCAAGTCGACCCTCCTCACCGACCTCCTCTACCCGGCCCTCTCCAACCGCGTCATGCGCACCCGCCACCAGGAGGGCGCCTACGCCCGGCTTTCCGGCGCCGAACAGATCGACAAGGTGATCAACATCGACCAGAGTGCCATCGGCCGCACCCCGCGCTCCAATCCCGGCACCTACGTGGGCCTGTTCACGCCCATCCGGGACCTGTTCAGCAAACTCCCCGAGTCGCGCGCCCGCGGCTACAAGCCGGGCCGTTTCTCCTTCAACGTCAAGGGCGGCCGCTGCGAAAACTGCGAGGGCGACGGCACCCTGCGCATCGAGATGCACTTTCTCTCCGACGTCTA
>CAYQRT010000354.1:0-3302 GCA_964419695.1 uncultured Spirochaetaceae bacterium
GTCCACCGCGAACCGGTCGATGGGCTCGCAAAGCGAGCCGGTTACGTCGTACACGTGATCCGCGGACGCGGTTTCCTTGCCGGCCACGGTGATGTGATGGTAGGCGCCGTACATGGCCGGCCGCATCAGGTGGGCCATGCAGGCGTCCAGGCCCACGAAATTTTTATAGGTATCCTTCAGGTGCAGGACGCGGGAGACCAGGTACCCGTACGGGCCGGTCATGAACCGGCCGCATTCCATGAACAGGCTCAGGGGATGCAGCCCGTTGGGCACTATTTTTTGGTCGTAGCATTGCCGGATACCGCCGCTCACCAACGGCAGGTCGAGCGGCTGTTCGTCCGGCTTTTGCGGTATGCCCAAACCGCCGCTTATGTTGACGAAATCGACCGCGATTCCCGTTTCGGTCTTTATCTCCAGGGCCAGGTCGAACATCATCTCCGCCGTGTCCACGAAGTACCGCGGGTTCAGTTCATTGGAGGCGATAAAGGTGTGGATGCCGAAGCGCCGGGCGCCCTTGTCCCGCAGCAGGGCCAGGCCGTCGATTACCTGTTCCCGGGTGAAGCCGTATTTGGCCTCTTCCGGCTTGCCCATGATGAAACTCCCTCCCCGCAGGTTTCCGGGATTGTAGCGGACCGAAATCACCCGGGGGATGCCGCAGATTTTTTCCAGGAAGGGAATATGGCTGATGTCATCCAGGTTGATGACGGCGCCCAGAGCGCGGGCCTCGGCGTACTCTCTGGCGGGCGTATCGTTGGAGGAGAACATGATGTCTTCGCCCATAATACCGACCCTCTCGCACAGGGTGAGTTCGGGCAGGGAGCTGCAGTCGGCGCCCAGGCCCTCCTCCTTGAAAATCTTGAGGAGGAACGGGTTGGGGGTGGCTTTGACCGCGAAATATTCCTTGAACCCCCTGTTCCAGGAAAAGCAGGCAAGCAGGCGGCGGGAATTGGCGCGCAGGGCTTTTTCATCATATATATGGAAGGGGGTGGGGAACTCTTTGATGATCGATGCCAGTTTCGCCTTGTTGAAAGGAAGGGGTTTGACGGTCATGCGGGCCTCTTTTCGCCGGATACTTTCATTTCCTTTATAACCATAAGGTAACACGAATGGGCTGGTGGTGTGTACCGGGCAGGGAAAGATCGGGCCGCTGGGGACATGATGGAAACCGCCGGCCTCCCGCCTTGACTTGGCAGTTTGTTTACCCTATCATTGACGCCACCAACAGAAGAAAAGACGCGCCATGACAAATGGGAAAAAAGCATTGTGAAACATAATAAATATCTGTTTATCGCCGGCGTGGCCCTGCTCGTCTACGGCGTGTGCGAGAGCATTGACAGCGTGGTGATCCTCTTGATCGTCGTGAAGGCGATCCCGAACTTGAGCGTCATACTCCGGTTCGACATCCCCTTTATTCAACACATTTTAGAAAACCGGATGGTGGTGTTGGCCCCCCTCTTCTGGACGTTCGCTTTTTTGCGGCTTGTTTCCGCCGTGGGGCTCCTGAAAAACCGGTTGTGGGGATTCTGGATAGGGATCGTCAACCTGGTGTTGTCGATGATCCTGGCGGTGTTGTTCCTGCCGTTCGGCGGCATTGAATTTATCGTCTGCGGCGTGATCCTGGTGTTCCTCATTGTGGGATATTGCGGGAAACGGCCGGTCGTGCCTGATGGTTCATGATATCATGGGGACCAGGCATGCACTATGTGTGGGAACGGAAAAGTGAATTGATTTATGGGATGATACCAGTGTGTGGAAAGATGGACTACTGAATCTTCTCACCCGGTTGTGCCTGGTGGGCGGGGCCTTGTGCCTGGCCGCGGTTTTCAGCTGTCACGACGAAACAGCGATTATAGAAATCCTCTCCCCGGAGCAATCCCGGACCGAAGATCCGCAAGCGACTTCCCCCCTGCGGGCGGTGATCAAGAGTGAACATGTTACCATCTACACCGACCACGCGCCGTAGGCTGCATGAGAAATACCTGGATCGGGCACCGTGACAGCCGGTTCCGCAGGAAGGATTATTTTCCGCGGGAACGTGTCCGGGTTTTCGGACGCCCGCCTTCCGCCTTTTTTTTGGGTACGGTGAGTATGATCTTCTCCCGTTCCCTGGACACCAGAAGCCGGTCGCTGCCCCGGTTTTTGAGCTCGTCCGCGTACGCCTTGGGGAGCTGCAGGCGGCCCACGGAATCCAGCACCGCCAGTTCGATGTGCGACGCCTCCGGATCGGCCCAGGCGTGGCCGCGCAGCTTTTTATACCCTTCCAGGTAAAAGCGCTTATGGATTAACTCGCTTCCCACCTTGCCGTCCCGGATGGCCACCACCCGGTCCACCTTGCGCGAAAGCTCATGATCGTGGGTGACGATAACCACGGTCAGACCCAGCCGCCGGTTGAGCCGGTTGAAGAGGTCTAACACCATGTCGGCGGCGGTCGCGTCCACGCTGCCGGTGGGTTCGTCCGCTAAAAGGATTTTGGGCTGGTTGCAGAGGGCGACGGCGATGGCCGCCCGCTGCTGCTCCCCGCCGGAGAGTTCGGCCAAGCGGTGACGGCGGCGCTCATGGAGGCCGACCGTGTCCAGGAGTTCCCCGGCCCAGGCCGCGTTGGCCGCGGCGTCGCGGGAGGCCATGGGCAGCATGACGTTATCCCAGGCCGAGAGATAGGGGATGAGGTTGCGGGAGGCGGTCTGCCAGACAAAGCCGATGGTACGGCGCCGGTAGTCGGTGAGTTGCTTGTCCGTGAACTTGAAGATCTCCTTGCCGTTCACGGAGAGCTTGCCGGCCGAGGGCCGGTCCAGTCCCCCGATCAAATTAAGCAAGGTGCTCTTGCCGCTGCCCGAGTTGCCGATGACCGCGACCAGTTCGCCCTTTTTTACGCGTAAGTCCAGGCCCTGCAGGGCCACCACCTCCAGCTCCCCCACGCGGTAGATCTTGATCAGGTTTTCGCAGACAATCATCGTTCCCCCTTGAGCCGGCCTTCGCGCAGGGTGTAGAGCGTGTCGGCCAATTCCATAAATTGGGGATTGTGCGTGGCCATGACGATGCTCACCTTCTCTTTTTCCACCAGCTCTTTGAACAGGGCAATCACCTGGAGGCCGAGCAGGGTGTCCAGGGCCGAGGTGGGTTCGTCCGCGAAAATCACGGTGGGCCGGTGGGCCATGGCCCGGGCGATGGCCACGCGCTGCTGTTCCCCCACGGACATCTCCTGCGGCCGGTGATCGCGACGCTTGAACATACCCACCGCCTCCAGGCAGGCGGCGGTCCGTTCCCGCCGTTCCGTTTCAGTCGGGATCTTGTTCTCCGGGGCG
>CAYQRT010000355.1:0-3301 GCA_964419695.1 uncultured Spirochaetaceae bacterium
CCTTGAGGTAGCGGGCGGGGATGATGCGGTCGGTGTCGATCTCGTCGCCCGGCAGGGGAATGCCCCGCCCCCGGACGGAGGTGAATATCGTCTTCGCCTTGGCCATAGCTTTTCCTTTCCTATAAAACTTCCCGGACGTCGGCCACTTCCCCGGCCAGGGCGGCGGCCGCGACCATGGGCGGGCTCATGAGCAGGGTGCGGCCACGGGCCGAGCCCTGCCGGCCGATGAAGTTGCGGTTGGAGGAGCTGGCGCAGATCTGGTCGCCCTCCAGCCGGTCGGGATTCATGGCCAGGCACATGGAACAGCCGGCCTCCCGCCACTGGAATCCGGCTTCCCGGAAAATTTCGTGAAGCCCTTCGGCCTCCGCGGCCCGGCGCACCTGCTGCGAACCGGGGACCACCAACCCGAGGACGTGCGACGCAATCCTTTTCCCCTTGACGATCGCCGCCGCCGCTATCAGATCGCTCAACCGGGCATTGGTGCAGGAACCGATGAAGGCGACGTTTATCTTTTTCCCCTGCATCGCCTCCCCTTCCCTGAACCGCATGTGGGCCAGGGCCTGCTCGGCGGCATTGCGCAACGCGGGCGCCAATTCAGAGAGGCGCGGGATGTGCCCGGTGACCCCCACGCCCTGCCCGGGATTGATGCCCCAGGTGACCATGGGTTCCAGGGTAGCGGCGTCCAGGTCGTAGCGGTCGTCATAGTCCGCGTCCGGGTCGGAGGCCGTGCCCTGCCAGTAGCGAACGGCCCGTTGGAATGCCGCGCCCCGGGGCGCAAAAGGCCGGCCCTCCAGGTAGTTGAAGGTGGTCTGGTCCGGATTGACGTAACCCAGCCGGGCGCCGCCCTCGATGCTCATGTTGCAGATGGTGAGGCGTTCCTCCATTGAAAGCGCGCGTACCGCCCCCCCTGAGTATTCATAGGCGTAGCCGATGCCGCCCTGGGCGCCCAGGTCCGCGATCACGCGCAGGATGACGTCCTTGGCGAACACACCGCGGGCCAGGGTTCCCTCCACATTGATAAGCCGGATTTTGGGCCGGCGCAGGGCCAGGGTCTGGGTGGCCAGCACGTCCCGGATCTGGGAGGTGCCGATCCCCAGGGCGATGGCGCCCAGCGCCCCGTGGGTGGAGGTGTGCGAATCGCCGCAGACGATGGTCATGCCCGGTTGGGTAAGCCCCAGCTCCGGGCCGATCACGTGCACGATGCCCTGGCGCCCGCTCCCGGGTCCGAAAAACTCAATACCGTGGCGGCGGGTGTTCTTCTCCAGTTCGACGATCATGGCCTCGGCCAGCGGATCGGCGAAAGGCCGCGTCTGCGTCAGGGTGGGCACGATGTGATCGACCGTGGCGAAGGTGCGTTCCGGACGGGCCACGGCCAGCCCCTTTTCCGCGATCATCTGAAAGGCCTGCGGCGAGGTTACCTCATGAATGAGGTGCAGGCCGATGAAGATCTGGTCCTCCCCCGTGGGCAGCGCGGCCACTTTATGAAGGTCCCAGACTTTGGCGAGCAGTGTCTTTCCCATGGATTAAGTTGTATCATCTTTGGGCCGGAGTGTAAATTCACGAGCGGCCCCGGGCGGTGACACTGTGCAATGATTCGTGGTAAGGTGGGCCTGTGCAGAGCCCGTATACCATTGCGGTGATAGACGACGAACAAGGCATCCAGAAGACCCTGGCGCACGCCCTGCGCACGGCCGGATACAAGACCGTTTTCTTATCCTCCGGCGGCGAGGCATGGGAACGTCTTCCCGAACGATTGCCGGACCTGATTATCCTGGACATCATGATGCCGGGCATAGACGGCATCACCTTCTGCTCCCTGTTCCGGAAAGAGCACCCCCGCATTCCCATCATCTTTCTTTCCTCCCGCGCCGACGAACTCTCCCGGCTCGAGGCCCTGGAGCGGGGCGGGGACGATTACCTGACCAAGCCGTTCTCCCTTAAGGAACTCCTGGTGCGCATCGGCGTATGCCTGCGGCGGGTGGAGCAATACCGCGCTGAAGGCGCCGCGCCCCCGGCCGGCGCGGGCGGCGGCCCCTTCACCGTGGATACGGCGGGATGGCGGGTGCACGTGGACGGCCGCCCCCTGGAATTCTCCGTGACCGAGTTCCGCATGTTCACCGCCCTGTTATCACGTCCCGGGACGGTGTTCACCAGGGAGCAGTTGATGGAAAAAGCGTATCCTGAGGACACCTACGTGTCCGACCGCAACGTTGACATGCACATCACCCGCATCCGGAAAAAGATATGCGCCGTCCAACCCTCTTTTAGCGGCATCGAAACCGTCTATGGCCTGGGATACCGCTACCGGGAGCCGGACCATGCGTGACGCTCATCCTTTCCGCCGCCGGGTGCTCTGGATCCTGCTGCTCAATGCCGTGCTTATCCTTATCCCCTTAAGCGGGTATTATTTCATCAGCCTGGGAAGCTACCAGGCACTGCAACAACGGGCCATGATCCTCCGGAATTGCAATGTCAGCATCACCCAAATTATCTCGTATGTAACGTCGCAGGATGCCATTGCCACCGTGCCCGTGCTCGCACCGTACCAACGGATAATCCTCATTGGACCGGCCGAGCGGGCGGACTCGGGCTGGCAGGAGAATCCCGGTTTCGAATGGCGGGGGGCCCCTTTCGATTCCCTGGCCGGCGCCTTCCTGCCCCGGGTGAAGGCACCCGACCTGGCGCGGGAAGCGATCGTCTCCCGGCTGCAAAAATACTTCAGCCGGGCCGGAGGCGCCTCCGGCATCATCAATTACCGGTTCATGTATTCCGTGATGCCCATTGAGTGGGGAGGCGGCGCCGGGGCTTCGATCCTCCTGTTCGACAAATCCGATCTCATGCGGACGAACGCCCTGAACAAGATCGTCCTGGCGTTCGTCTCTTTGGTTTCGGGCCTCATCGCCGTGGCGGTCAGCATCGTCTATTACCGGCTCTTCATGCGGCCGCTCTTCAGCCTGACCCGGCAGGCGCGCGCCCTGAGCGACCACGATCGGGCGGCGCCCGATCTCTTTCCCCTGCGCAACCGGAAGGACGAAATCGGCCAACTCTCCCGGGCCTTTTACCAGACCGCCTCCGCACTCATCGGCAGGAAGGAAGCCGTGGAAACATTCACGAGCGACGTGCTGCACGAGTTGAAAAATCCGTTGACGGCCATCCGCAACGGAGTGGAGATTCTGGAACAGGCCGATCCAGCCGGGGATAACACCGACGCTCGGGAAATACTCGGCCTTATCTCCCGCGAAGCCGGCCGGATCGACAAACTGCTGTACGACATCCGGGAGTTGAGTGTTTATGAAGAACG
>CAYQRT010000356.1:0-3294 GCA_964419695.1 uncultured Spirochaetaceae bacterium
TGCGCGAGCGCGAGTGGTTGACCGAGCAGTACAACGTCATGGAGCAGATGCGCCATCTCACCACCTACCCCACGGTCAGGGGACGGTTCAAGGCGGGAACCCTCCAGGTCTTCGGGTGGCACTACATCATCGAAAGCGGCACGGTATACAATCTGAATCCGGAGACCAAAACGTTTGAAAAGACGGAAGGGCGTTAGTCTACGAATTCCCTCAGCTCCTCGGCATTGATGATCTCCAGGTGATGCTCGCGGATTTCCTCATTACGCGTCTGGCGGGTGTTGATGCGGTGTACGCGGAAGGCGATCATGCGGTTGGTGGGCAGGGGCAGTAATAATGGCCGGCCGTTCACGTCCACCACCTGGTTGATGGTGAGGGGCATATCGATTGGCTGGGTGTCGCCTTCCGGGTAGACCACGACATTGACCTTTTCGATCATGCAACGATGTTAATATGGATACGGGGCGCGGCGCAAGGGAGGAGGAAGACCGGGCGGCGCCCCGAAACCCGGCCCGCGGGAGATAGCGGAGTGTGCCTTGGCGGTAATATCACGTTTTCTAGTTTGACAGGACGCCCGCCGCTTCGTACAATTTACCTATCATGGGTTTACATAAACGGCGGCCGACCATCGGCTATTTCAACCAGGTACTGGAAGCGGAATGGTCCGTCCTCCCCTGGCAGGGGGCCATGCAAGCCGCCCGCATGCACAATGTGAACCTGATCTCCTTCCACGGCCAGTCGCTGCTGGAAGCCAACGAGTATCTCTCCCAACAAAACATCATCTATGACCTGCCGCGAGGCGGTTGCCTGGACGGACTGATCGTCTGGAAAGGCCATCTGACCAAAAACCTGGATGATGAGGCGGTGAGAAAATTTTACGAGCAATACGGCGTGCCGGTGATTACCATCGAAGGCCAGCTTAAGGGATTTCCCTGCATCACCTACGGCAATTACGAGGGGATGAAACTTGTGGTCGATCACCTGATCACCGTCCACGGGATTAAAAAAATCGCCTTTGTCGGCCTGGTTGAAAACCACGCCGGCTTTCAAGAACGGTACCAGGGATTCCGCGACGCCATACGGGAGCACGGCCTGGAGGTTGATCCCGATTTCGTCCGGCCCTGGTGTCCCTGGGATATCCAGGTCGACGGGCGGCCGGTCGAGGAGGTGCTGGGCGAATGGCTGGCCCGGGTGCTCCCCAGGGGATTGGAAGCCGTGATCGGCTCCTGCGATCCGGTGGCGATCTGGATCATGCATCAGCTGGAAAAAATGGGAAAAACCGTTCCCTACGACGTAGCCCTGGCCGGATACGATGGGTTTATGCAGAGCCGGATACTGACGCCGCCCCTGACCACGATCGATCCCGCCTGGACCGATCTGGGCATACGCGCCGTAGACGCGATCATGAACCTCCTGAACGGGAATCCCGTGCCCGAGAGAACCGTGGTCACCCCGCGCCTGGTGGTGGCGCAAACCTGCGGCTGTCTGGAACGAAGCCTTGAATTCGCCAAAGAGCCGGCCGTCCGCTGCGGGATCGCCGGAACCAACAGGACGAAAATGGCGGCGGCCCTGAACGGCGCGCTGCATCTGGACACGCAAGACAAGCGGGGCGAAGAAATTATAAACGGGTTCCTCGATGACATCCGGGGAAGCGCCGGCACCCGCTTTCTCCGTCGTCTCGACATGTGGCTGCGGGAGGCCGTCCGCGGCAACGCCGATCTCTCGTACTGGCAGGACGCTATCTCCATCCTGGGCGCCTGCTCAAGGAAAAAATTCTCCGGGATGGCATTCCGCAGCAAAGCCGACGACATCTGCCATCAGGCGCGGGTGTTCATCAACCTCGTGTCCTCCCGCCATTTGGAAAACACCCATGCCGAACGGATACAACAGGCGGACGCGGAGCACCGCTTCGGACTCAAACTCATTTCCCATTTTACGCTCGAGTCCCTGACCGGGCTGCTGGCCGAAGGCTTGCCCGCCTTCGGCGTTCGGGAAGCCTACGTGGCCCTCTTCGAAAATCCGGTCTCCTACCGGTATCCGGCGGAAGCCCCGGAATGGGCGCGCCTGGTGCTGGCCTACAATGGAAGCGGGATAATGACGATTCCGGAGGGCGAGGAGCGTTTTCGTTCCCGCGAGCTCGTTCCGGAACGTTTCAGACAACATGAAACGGTTTCACATTTCAGCGTTCACGACCTGTATTTCCAGGCGAACCAGATCGGATTCCTGGTCCTCGACGCGCAGGCGGGAGCGTGGAACCTGTATGAAATACTCTCCAGGCAGATATCGAGCGCCCTGCAGGGGACCCTGCTTGTCAGGCAAATAAACGCCCATGCGGCGGCCCTGAAGAAGGGCATCGAATCACTTTCCTCGACCATCGGCGACATGGCCCGCAATATAGAAACCATCACCGCCAACATCTACCGGCAGAGCACTGCGGTCGAGGAAAGCGCCAGTTCGATACATGAAATGAAGGGCAACATAGCCTCCATTGCGACCATCTCGGAACAGGGTGCCACGATCTCCCATAATCTGAACGAGATAGCCGTCCAATCGATCGCCGCCATCAAACGGCTGTTGGAAACCATCGAGGGAATCAAGGTGAAATCGGCCAATATCCTGGACATGCTGTCCCTTATCCGGGATATCGCGGGCAGGACCAGACTGCTCGCCCTCAATGCCGCCATCCAGGCCTCCCGCGCCGGCCAGAGCGGCGGCGGGTTCGCCGTGGTCGCCCATGAAATACGATCCTTGGCCGAAAACTCGGACTCAAGCATCGACAAGATAGGCGCGGCCGTCGATGTCCTGATGGCCTCGATCGGGGAATCCTCCACGCTGTCCGGAAAAATCGGAGGCAACCTGGACAGGATGGTGGACAGCTTGAAACTCAACCTGGACGCCTCCGGGCAGCTCTCCCTGGCCATGCAGGAACAGGATAAAGGCGCCGGTGAAATTCTTAAAGCCATCGAAGAAATAGTGGAAATTACAGCGCAGATAAAAACCACCATGACCTCGCAAGCCAAGGCGACCGAGGACTTCAAGGCCGCGCTCATCAGCCTGAGGGACTCGACCGTTTCCCTGATCTAGATATTCGCATTCCCGGGACGCCACGTTCGTGCTCGTTCATGAAGCCGAGATACACGATGCCCAAATGCATGACTGGGGTTACGAGGGAAAAACCCCGGCCTTGTACGGGTCAGGGGACCAAACCAGCCTGTTCGAAAACGTTCCATAACGGGGGATTCCCGTCTACCGCTGGCGCCGGGATGTCATGTATTATTTTGTACCTGTTTCCTGATC
>CAYQRT010000357.1:0-3280 GCA_964419695.1 uncultured Spirochaetaceae bacterium
ACCAGCCATTGACGGCCCTGCCCCCCATAACGCCCGAGCCTGTCTTTCCGGAGAAAATAATACCGTTCCCGCGAGATTGCACGATTATTTTTTTGACGATGTCGATGTTGCGCTGGGAGAACGGAAGCTTGTAATGATAAAGCTTTTTAAGGACTTCTATCTGCTCCCGGGGTGAAATCTTCAAAGACGACTGCAGCCAAAAACCGGTCAGCTCCCCAGAAAGATCACGATTGCCGTAACTGACCTTATCAACGTAGTACTGCTCTTTTTCTTTACCGACCCGGAGGGCAACTTGTTGAAAATACCACACCACGGAGTTCTTAACCGCCGACTCGAGCGTCTGGTCGCGGTTCCATTCGGAAATTGGGGACTTCACCCCGTCCCACGTGAAGACGGTATGCTCATCGCGCAGCACCCCGGTTTCCAGTCCGATCAGTGAGTGGATGATTTTGAAGGAAGAACACGGCGGGACGCGTTTTTCGCTTTTGGCTTCGTTATAGACGGTCATCTCGTTCTTCGCTTCATCATAGAGAACGAAGCAGCCGTCAAAGCCCGTGAAGTAACGGCTCAGGTCTTCGATCTTGTCTTGAGCGAAGGCGGGTGCCAAACACGACACGGCCAGCAGTGCGGCCAATGTTCGCTTGTTCATGACGGATACCCTCTCCTGCTGCGGCCGTCGCCGCGGGATCGCAATGAATATGGGGATTGTACCCGTCCGCCACGCCCTGTCAAGCAAGGATTGGTTTACAATAAATCCCGGATAGCGATGATGTAATGATACAGGCAGCGGTGGGAGGGACTCATTTGTGCATGCGTGTCACGTTACGATCAGTCGATTGATGCGCCGGGTTGATTGGGATAGAATCAGCCAGGAGGCGCCAGCCATGCCCACCTTGTTCTCAGACCAGTTTCCCCGCTCCAATAAATACGATCCCTGCTGGGTGTTCGAAAACGAAATGGGCCCCAATGTCCTGTGGCTGACCGAGTTTCTTTGCGAAAAGATGAACCTGCGCCCCGGCATGCGTGTTCTTGATATGGGTTGTGGTAAAGCCTTGTCCAGCATCTTCCTGGTGAAGGAGTTCGACGTTGACGTGGTGGCCAACGACCTGTGGATCGACCCGACCGAAAATTGGAAACGAATAAAGGAAGCCGGCTTGGCGGACCGGATCATCCCCATCCGGGCCGAGGCTAACGCCCTGCCCTACGCCGCGGGTTACTTTGACGCGGCCGTGTGTGTGGACTGCTACCCTTATTTCGGATCTAAACCGGGATACACGGCCTATTTCACGCAATTCATCCAACCCGGCGGCCGGTTCGGCGTCAGCCACCTGGTATTCAGCAGGCGCTATACCAAGACCGAACTGGAGTCCGCTCCGGAATACCTGCGCCGCTGGCAGGGCGGTATCGACGCCGAGATTCAGGCCAGCGCTGAAAACGGCGTTGAACCGACGTTCACCCTGGCTGAATGGACTAACGTCTTCCGCCAAAGCGGCACGCTCAACGTGCTGACGGCGGACGTCATGGGCAACGGCTGCGCCGTTCATACCCGCTTCCTGGAAGAGCACAAGCAGGCCGGGTTTACCTACCGGGCGCCCCGGGAACTGGACGATTGGAAACTGGACGGCGGCGCGAATTTCGATTTTTTGAGGATTGTGGGGGAAGTGGTGGGGTAGAAGTTACCTCCCTCGAAAAAGATAACCTTGACATTACCCTTCATTCCCTTTATTTTGAACCCATCAAGAAGAGCGGAATGCAGTGCAAATCTGCAGCGGTCCCGCCACTGTAACCGGTGATGAAAAGGGCACGACAATCGGGCTGACGCGCGGTTGTTCAGGCCATTCCGGACCTGGAATTTTTCCAGTCCCGGGAGAAGGCGCCCTGAGTAAGGCGACCCGGAAGCCAGGATACCCTTCTTGTGCAGGAATGTCTTTTAACGAGAACCTGCAAATCCCGGTGGAGGAGTACTTCATGCGTTCTTTTACACAAAGCGCGCCCCTGCGGCGCGTTCCCGCCTTTCTTTTTTTGTTATTACTGTTTTTATTTTCCACTCCCCTGTGTGCCGACGATGAGATTACGGATCCGCCCGTCGAAACCGAAAAGCCGGTTGAGGATGATGCGCCAGCCGCCGATCAAGAGCAGGCCGATGTGGTGGTGACGGCCACAAGGACAGCGCAAAACCCGCTCAATGTTCCTCAGATAGTGTCGGTTATCACACGTGAAGACATTGAAAAAAGCGGCCGGACCGATGCTGCCGACATCATTGCGGAAAAAACCGGTATATCAATCAGCGATTATGGATATCAAGGCTGCCTGAAACAAGTGTGGGTCCGCGGCGCCTCAGCCACTCGGGTATTGGTCCTTTTAGATGGAGTGCCAACCAACAACCAGAGTGAAGGAGTCATTGACTTTTCCCTCATCCCCACGGAGATTATCGACAGGATCGAGATTGTTTTTGGCGGAACGAGTGTCCTTTATGGATCATCTGCCCTTAATGGAGTCATTAATGTCATCACAAAAAAGGGTGCCAGCATGTCATCCTCATTCTCGGTCAAAGAACAGACCACGGCCTATATTCCTCAGTCCTATAACAACGGGGTTGACACGATGCCCCCGGATGCTCTTTCGCTTCTGGACGGAAACATCCTCTCGGTTTCCGGAGGGTATAATGCGGATTTCCTGAGTTTCTTTATAGCAGGATCATTCTCATATAACCGAAACGCTTTTTATTATGAGTATAATAACGATGTCCTTCGCCGTGAGGGAGCTCAACATCTGGGCGGTAATGGTTTCGCGAGTGTCACCCTCCCCTGGAAAACAGGAGCAGTGACCGCCAACAGTCTCTACAGTCGGCAATGGGTCCAAGCGCCCGGTTCCACTACTTTACCCATTCCCAATGGTGACGAGCAGATTGATGAACGCATTCAGACAAACCTCTCGTTTCATGAAAATCAATTCTTGACAGAATTACTCACATTGGATGTCGCACTGTCATTCACCAGTCTCTCACGGATATACGCCGGCGATTTCTATAGTTCGGATGATATGTATTATAATGTCTTCGCTGACCTTAGTCAGAAATGGAGCGCCGCCGACTGGCTAAGTTTTGTTTACGGCGGGTCGTTCAGCGCCGATATCAGTACAGGCACATCATACGGAGAACAAAAACGCTTCATCGGTTCGGGATTTCTATCCGCACCTATAACCATCGGTGGGATCACTACATTGAGTCCTGCCATACGGCTGGACTATTCGTCCTCCTACGGTCCATATGTCACCTACG
>CAYQRT010000358.1:0-3274 GCA_964419695.1 uncultured Spirochaetaceae bacterium
TTATAAAGTAAAAATTGTGCGATGAAATCGTAAAATTTCTTAAGGTCCGACATTCTCCTACACCGCCGTTTCCGGTTCCTTTTCGACCTTCTCTTCCTTATCCTCGCGCGATTCCAGTATCCGCTCGATCGTCTGGTCGATGTCTTCCATGTTCTCATCGTACAGCTTGATGGACTTGTATTTGCGCATACCCGTGCCCGCCGGAATAATGTGGCCGATGATGACGTTTTCCTTCAAGCCGCGCAGATAGTCGGTGGAACCGGCGATGGCGGCATTGGTAAGCACGCGGGTCGTCTCCTGGAACGAGGCGGCCGAGAAAAACGAATCTATATTGAGCGAGGCGCGGGTGATGCCCAAAAGCAGCGGTCGGGCCACGGCCGGCTGGCCGCCCTCTTCCACCACTTTCCTGTTCTCTTCGTGGAAGCGATAGCGTTCCACTTGCTTGCCGAAGATGAACTTGGTATCGCCGACCTGGACGATTTCCACCTTGCGCATCATCTGTCTGATGATGATGCCGATGTGCTTGTCGTTGATATAGACGCCCTGAAGCCGGTAGACTTCCTGGATTTCGTTCATAAGATAGGATTGCAGGGCGTTTTCTCCCAGGATATGGAGAACGTCGTGCGGATCGATATTGCCCTCGCAGAGCGGGTCTCCCGCCTGCACCTCGTCGCCGTCGCGGACCAAGAGGTGCTTGCCCATGGGAATCTGGTGTTTGAGTTCGTGGCCGAATTCGTCCTCAACCAAGATGATCCGCTTGCCCTTGACGATGCCCTTGAGAGAAATGACGCCCGAAATGCGCGCCAGCACGGTGGCGTTCTTGGGGCGGCGCGCCTCGAACAGTTCGCCCACCCGCGGCAGACCGCCGGTGATGTCGCGCGTCTTGACGCTTTCCTTGAGCATTTTGGCGATGATACGGCCGGCTTTCACCTTTTCCCCGTCGTCGATATTGAGGTAGGCATTGCCGGGAAGGTAATACTTCACCAGTTCAGTACCGCTTTTGTCCACGATGACCACGCGGGGCTGAAGGGTTTCCATGGTGAATTCCATGATCTTTTTTTCGATTTTCCCCGTATCCTCATTGATTTCTTCCTTGAGGGTGGTGCCCAGGATGATATCCTCGAATTTCGCGGTGCCGTCTTTTTCGGCGATGATCGGTTCGGAGAAGGGATCGAAGAAGGCGAGCGTTTCGTCACCCTCCACGATCACCTGATCTTTGATGAGGAGTTCCGATCCGTTCCGGATTTCGACCTTTTGGGGCTGGGCCAGTACCAGGAACTGGTTGTCGCAGATGTGCACGTACCCGATCTGACCGGACTTGATCTGTTCCTTGCCGCGTTCGATCACCACTTCCTCGCCATGGACGAGCAGCCGGTCGCCTGTCTTGAATTTGACCTTGTCGCCCTTCTTGATCGGGATGCGGTCGAGTATTTTGCTTAAGGAAACGGAACCCTTGCGCGAGAACAACCGGTTGCCGTTTTCCAATGGAATCGTATTCCCCTTGATTTCATGGATGAACACGGGATACCGCAGATAGACGCGGTTTTCCTCGCTGATCTTGGTGGCGGCGCCGCCGATGTGGAACGTCCGCATGGTGAGCTGCGTTCCGGGTTGGCCGATGGACTGGGCGGCGATGATGCCCACCGCTTCGCCGATTTCCACCGTCTGGTTTTTGGCCAGATTGCGGCCGTAGCAGCGGATGCAGACGCCGTGTTTGGATTCGCAGGTGAGCACGGTGCGGATGCGCACGCTCTCAACGCCGGATTCGTCGATGAGTTTGGCCAGTTCGTCGGTGATTTCCTGGTTGATGTCCACCAGCAGTTCCTGCGTGATGGGATGCTTGACCCGTTCAATGGTGAAGCGGCCGACGATGCGATCCTGGAGTTTTTCCACGACCTCCTCACCCTCCTTGACGGCGCTGATATCGATACCGTTGATGGTGCCGCAGTCTTCCTCGTTCACCACCACGTCCTGGGCGATGTCGACCAGGCGGCGCGTCAGGTAACCGGCGTCCGCCGTCTTCAGGGCGGTGTCGGCCAGACCCTTGCGGGCGCCGTTGGTGGAAATAAAGAATTCGATGACCGAGAGGCCTTCCTTGAAGTTGGAGCGGATGGGCAGTTCGATGATATCGCCCGACGGTTTGGCCATGAGGCCGCGCATGCCGCCCAGCTGCCGGATCTGGGTGCGGGAACCGCGCGCGCCCGAGTTGGCCATCATGTAGACGGGATTGAACCCGTCGCGGTCGTTCTTGAGCTCTTCCATGAGCTCATTCGTAATGTGTTCATTAATGGCGCTCCACACCTCGATCACGCGGTTGTAGCGTTCCTCGAAGGTGATGTGCCCCTGAAGGTACTGGTTCTGGATTTCCAGGACCTGGTTGTTGGCTTTCTTGATCAGTTCACCCTTGAGCTGGGGGATGATGATGTCGTCCGTACCGATGGTGGCCCCGAAGCGGGTGGCGAATTTGAAACCCAGCTCCTTGATGGTGTCGAGCAGGACCACGGTGGTGTACGGCCCGTGCACGCGGTAGCAGGTGGCGATCAGGATACGCAGTTCCTTCTCACCCAGGGTGTAGTTGATAAAGCCGATTTCTTCGGGCACGGCGTCATTGAGGATAAGCCGGCCGGGGGTGGTTTCGATGATCTCGTCACCGATCTTGACCTTGATCATCGCCTGGTAGGTGATGGCGCCCGCCTCGATGGCCATGATGACCTCGTCGCGCCTGGCGTAATACTTGCCCTCGCCCTTGGCTCCCCGGCGGTTCTTGGTCAGGTAGTTGATGCCCAGCACCATGTCCTGGGTGGGAATGACGATGGGGCTGCCCGAGGCCGGGTTCAAGAGGTTTTTAGAGGACAAGAGCAGCGTCCAGCATTCGATCTGGGCCGCCTGAGTAAGGGGCACGTGTACGGCCATCTGGTCGCCGTCAAAGTCGGCGTTGAAGGCATGACAGACCAGCGGGTGGAGCTTGATGGCCTTCCCTTCTATCAATACAGGCTCGAAGGCTTGAATGCCGAGACGGTGCAGGGTCGGGGCGCGGTTGAGCATGACCGGATGTTCCTGGACCACTTCGTCCAGGATGGCCCACACCTCGGGCGCTTCCTGCTCCACCAGGGTTTTGGCCTTCTTGACATTGTAGACCACGTCCTTCTCCACCAGTTTCTTCATGATGAAGGGCTTGAAGAGCTCCAGCGCCATCTTGGACGGCAGGCCGCACTGGTGCAGCTGGAGTTCGGGGCCGACCACGATGACGGAGCGGCCGGAGTAATCCACGCGC
>CAYQRT010000359.1:0-3257 GCA_964419695.1 uncultured Spirochaetaceae bacterium
ATAACCGCGGAGCGCAAGAACGCGCTCTTAATCTCCAACAGCGCCCTGCAGTTCCAACCGCCGGAGGACCTCCTGGCCGTGTTTCTTAAGGAACGGGCGGACAGGCGCCGCAGCGCGGAGCAGGGCAATGACGGCGCTGCCGCCGGTCCGGGAGGGAACGGAACCCGGCAGGCGGACGGCCAACTGACGGACCAGGAACGCGCCGCCCTGCGGCAACAGCGGCAACAGCGGCGCGCCGCCCAGGGCGGTGACGGCGCCGGAACGCGCGCCAACGCGGAGCTTTCGGACGCGCAGCGCGAACAACGGCAGCAGCGGCGCCAGGCGCAGGCGCAAAGCGGTGACGGCGCTGCGACCGAGCGCACCGCGAACTTTTCGGATTCACTCCCCCCGGATATGAAGATGCTCTGGAGCCTGGATGAAAACGGAAAACTGACCGGTCTGCCCGTTCGTACGGGACTGAGCGACGGACAGAAGACCGAGATCATCTCCGACCGCGTGAGCGAGGGGATGAAATTCCTCTCCGGCCGGGGGACGGGCGGGAATACCCAGCAGAACAACGACAGTAACCGGCGGGGTCCCGGGCCGCGGATGTTCTTTTAACCGGAAGGCGGAGGATATGATGGCCAAGGTTATCGAGTTGCGCGGCATCACAAAAACCTACCGGTTGGGAGATTTTATCGTGGAGGCGCTCAGGGGGGTGGACATCACCATCGACAAGGGCGAGTTCGTGGCGATCATGGGCGCCTCCGGCAGCGGCAAATCCACGCTCATGAATCTCATTGGGTGTCTGGATACGGCCACCGGCGGTGACTATCTGCTGGACGGGGTCAATGTCAACGACCTGGACCGGGACGAGTACGCCGCCATCCGCAACAAGAAAGTGGGCTTCGTCTTTCAGGGCTTCAACCTGCTGCCGCGCACCACGGCCCTGGAAAACGTGGAGCTGCCCCTGTTTTACGGCCGTCACATCCGCCGGAACGAGTACCAGCTTATGGCGGAGAAAGCGCTCGAGCGCGTGGGGTTGGGGGAACGCCTGCACCACGAGCCGTCCAAGCTTTCCGGCGGCCAGCAGCAGCGGGTGGCCATCGCCCGCGCCCTGGTGAACACGCCGGCCATCCTTTTGGCGGACGAGCCCACCGGCAACCTGGATACGGCCACGTCCATGGATATCATCTCCATTTTCCAGGAGCTGAACGGACAGGGTATGAGCGTGATCCTGGTGACGCACGAGCCGGACATCGCCGCCTACGCCAAGCGCATCATCACCCTGCGTGACGGGCTCATTATAGCCGATACCAGGGTCGCCAAACGGCGCAACGCCTGCCGTGACCTCCAGGCGTTCCTGAAGAAAAACAAACTGGTCCACGGCGCCGAACGCGCGGCGGGAAAGGAGTGTCCGTGAGACTTTCCAACACCCTCGCCATTTCCTTCCGCAACATACTGAAAAACAAAACGCGCAGTCTGCTTACCGCCCTGGGGATCATCATCGGCGTGGGCTCGGTGATCATCATGGTGGGCATCGGCACGGGCAGCCGGGTGCGCATCGAACAGCAGATCGCCAGTATGGGCACCAATCTGATCATGATCCAGGCCGGCGGGCAGCGGTCCGGCCATGGAGTAAGCCAGGGCGCGGGCACGGGCGTCAGGCTTTCGCTTGCGGACGTGGATCGCCTGCGCCGGGACGGCACGCTCATTCAGGCCCTTTCCCCCAATGTGCCCACCCAGGCCCAGATCATCGCCGCCGACAAAAACTGGCGCACCCAGGTGAACGGGGTGTCCGCGGCATACCCACAGATACGCAACTACACCATGGCGGAAGGCGCCTTTTTCACCGACACCGACGTCAAGGTTTCGCGATCCGTGGCCGTGCTGGGACCGACCGTGGCCGGGGAGCTGTTCCCCGGCCAGGATCCGCTGGGCCAAAAGCTGCGCATTAACCGGGTGCCTTTTACGGTCATCGGGGTCTGCGAGTCCAAGGGGCAGGGCGGTTTCGGCGATCAGGACGACTACGTGCTCGTGCCCTACACCACTGCCATGTACAAGCTGACCGGCACCACCTATCTTCGTTCCATCTACGTGAGCGCGGTCAGCGCGGACAAGGTGGAGGCGACCCAGGAACAGATTACCACGCTGCTGCGGGAGCAGCATAAGATTCGTGCGGGCATGAGCGACGACTTCCGCATCGGCAGCCAGACCGAGATCACCGAGCGCGCCGGCTCCATCGCCGACACCATGACCCTGCTGTTGGGCGCCATCGCCGCCGTGTCCCTGCTGGTGGGCGGTATCGGCATCATGAACATCATGCTGGTGTCGGTTAAGGAGCGGACGCGGGAAATCGGCATCCGCATGGCCGTGGGCGCCCGGTCCCGGGACGTGCTGCTCCAATTTCTGATCGAGGCCTTCGTTCTCTCCCTGCTGGGCGGCCTGCTCGGTCTGGCGCTCTCCTTCGCCGTGGCCCTGGTGCTCAATAACCTGACCAGCTTGTCGGTTGTGATAGAATGGAACATCGTGGCGTTGGCCTTCGCCTTCTCCGGGGCGGTGGGCATCTTTTTCGGGTTTTATCCGGCTAAAAAAGCGTCCGAACTCAACCCGATTGAGGCATTGCGCTATGAATAAATGACGCGTTCGGACCACGTTATGGATTATGGCATGGATGGTGGGCCGAACGCGTCCGAAGTTTACCGACACTGTAATGAATAGAGTATGGTCAGTAAAACTTCAGACGGGATGCGTCAGTGCGGGGGAGCCGAAGTGGCTGCGGAGCGGACTCCACGGCGTGATTCGTGCAGCCGTTGCTGGTGAGGAGGTTGTCTTGTCCGGTGAACGGATTCTTGTGGTTGACGATGAGGCTGATATCAGGGAGTTGATCGCCAAGTATCTAAAGAAGGAAACGATGTCCGTCACACAGGCGGAGGACGGGATCAAGGCGCTCGCCCTCCTGGAGCGGAAACAGTTCGATCTGGTCATCCTGGACCTGATGATGAAGGGGCTGGACGGGTTTGAGACGCTGAAACGCATCCGGGAAAAAAACAAGAACCTCCACGTCATTATCGTCAGCGCGCGCGAGGAGGATTACGATAAGATTCTGGGCCTGGGGCTGGGCGCGGACGACTACGTGACCAAGCCCTTTTCGCCCGGCGAGCTTTTGGCGCGGGTCAAATCACAACTGCGGCGCCTGGAACTCTCCCGCGGCAGCGAGGCGGGGCGGGTCGACGTCCTGGCCGCCGGGGATTTCCGGGTGGACCGGGGCGCGCATA